>JAIRME010000003.1 GCA_031258945.1 Mycoplasmataceae bacterium
CCACCATTTAAAACAGTGTCGTTTTACCAAAAAAAGAAACCTAAATTGAAATTTATAATGGTTTCTTTTTTTTAAAATGTGTAATTATAACTAGAATTTATCTAGCGAAACGCAACACAAAAATAGCAATATTTCAAATTAAACCTACTAAATCAACTAATAATCTAAAACCAAAAATCATGGCTAATGTTCAACTTAATTGAGTGTTATCAATTGTTAAAAATTGTTGAGTCTTACTAATGACACTAATATCAAATACCATATAAAGTAAAAATAAAATAGTAGATAAACCGATAATCATCAAAAATAAACCGTCACTACCAAAGCTGCTTGTAAAACTTGCTACAATTGTAGCAATCATAAAAACAAAAAACATAACCATAAAAGCAATAGATAGAATACTAATAAATTTACCTAAACTCATCATCGCTTTGGTTGATAACGATTTGCCAATAAGTGCAGCGATCATAAATGCTATTCCACCTGCTGCAAATACGAATATAAGATACAATATACCTTGTTGTCCGTTAAATTGCACCATAAAAGCTAAAAATAATAAACCAAAGCCTAACCCTTCTGCCACTATGTAAACTGTCCACATTGAATAAATTAGTCCTTTGGAAACATTGCCCATTCTTGTGAATAATTTCACATTTACCACCATCGATAAAATCATAGAAACTAAAATTAAGATAATACTAAAAGTTCAAAGTAAGGTAATAGAATTATTCAAAGTTTCTATGTTGTTTGACTTCCAAATTCCCATTGCAATTGCAAAACCAATTAACGCAATTAACACAAAACCGATTCCAGCATAAAGCATAGAACGATTCAATAGAGACATTTGTGAACGACTAAGTGTTTTTTGCCTAGTCGCACTGACATTAGGATTTATATCGGTATAGTCTTGTGTATTTATATTATCAACCATAAGGCACTCCTTAAATAAATATTTCGTAATTATATAATACGAATATATGCGGTTAGATAAATTTCTTGTGATGCAAGGGTTTTATGAAACAAGAAGTAAAGCTCAAAATGCAATTTATGCAAATCTTATTAAGGTTAATAACATTATCGTAAACAAAGTTAATTATGCAGTACAAACAAATGATCAAATTATTAAGATAAATTCAGTTGAATATGTTTCAAGGGGAGCATATAAATTATTAACTGCTATCCAAACATGAAAAATTAATTTTAATAATCAAGTTGTATTAGATGTTGGGGCTTCAACTGGTGGTTTTACTGATGTAGCCATTAAAAATGGTGCACGATATGTTTACGCTATTGATGTAGGAACTAATCAATTACACCACTCACTTATGAAAAATTCTAAAGTTAAATCAATTGAAAATAAACATTTAAAAAATTTATCGTTAGATCTATTCCAACATCATATTGATATCATAGTAGCCGATCTTTCCTTTATTTCATTAACCAAATTAATTGATAAATTAATTAATTTATTTAACCATTCATATCAGTGCATATTTTTAATTAAACCTGAATTTGAATTATCACCACAAGAAATTAAAAAAGGAAAAGTCAATAACGTTAAATTATTGGATAAAGCTGTAAATAAAATCAAAAAATATGCTATTGATCATGGCTTTAAAATAATAGGGATTATCCCATCATCAATTAAAGGTAAAAAAGCTCAAAATATTGAATATTTAATTTACATGGAGAAAAAATAATGCGCTTTATTTTGCATTTAGATATGAATTCTTTTTATGCATCTGTAGAAGAATTACAAAATAATAAATATAAAAACAAACCAATTATTGTCTCGGGATACACTAAACGTTCTGTAGTCGCTAGCGCTAATTATATTGCACGTAAATTTGGGATTAGAGCAGCTATGCCAGTTTTTATGGCACAAAAAATGTGCCCAAGTCTATTCATTGTAACTCCCCATTTTGACCTATACCATCAATATAGCGAAAAAATCATTGATTTAATTTCTACAAAATTTACTAATAATATTGAAATTGGTTCTATTGATGAATGTTACATAGATATCACTAATATGGTTAATAGTCAATATTCACCCACAGATATCGCTACAATAATTCAAAAAACCATTAAAGTCAATATTGGTTTAGACTGTTCAATTGGTATTGCTAATAATAAATTTTTAGCTAAAATGGCAAGCGATTACCAAAAGCCTAGAGGAATTACTACGATGTACAAAAACGAAATAAGCGTAAAACTTTGACCACAACCAGTTGAAAATATGCTTTGAATCGGTAAAGCTAGTGCTGCATTATTAAAAAAATATGGTATTAATACAATCGGAGATGTTGCCAATGATAACAATCAACAACTATTAAAAAAATTATTAGATAAAAATTGACATACTCATTATCAACATGCAAATGGAATAGGTAGCGATCAACTTGATTATTCTCAAAATGTACCTAAATCCATTAGTGCAAGTGAAACATTTTTAAATAATACAAATGATTTTGAGGAAATAAAAATCAAATTGAAGGAATTAACCTGCGATGTAATAAAAAGACTCAATTACCATCAACAAAAAACTAAGACAATTTCTGTCTGTATTAAAACAACTAATTTTCAACAGTTGAGTAAATCATATACACTTACCAATTGTGTCGATGATTACAATTCTATTATTGTTACAGTAATGCGTCTATTTCAAAAATACTTTCTTCATACAACATTACGTCTAATTGGTGTTACTCTTTCTAACTTATTCGAAAATAAAAATTTAAAAATATCTAGCGAATTATTTGATGATTATCAACATGATATTAATAACACTAATAAAATTTATGAACATGAAATTATCGAAATAATAAATAAAAAAATGGCTAAAAATATTCTTAGTATGGCTATTGAAAAATTAAAATAATTATTCAATGGTTTTATTGATTTACTATGTTAACTAATAAAACTTCATAATACATACCAATAGTACTAATGATTTTGGGTTATTACCACTAATTTTATCAAAGTTACTCTCACCGTAGTTGTTATCTGCTTCTCTAGTATTTGCATATTTGTATTTTTACATGTTAACTTAATTTTTACTCAATAACAAATCTAATTTAGAATCAAGTTGATTAAATTTTGTATCAATTTTATAAATTAATTCGTCTAATTTAGTCATTTAAACCTACTTTTTGCTTAGCAGAATGTTTAATTTATCGTTCAACTCGTCAAACTTACTATCAACATATTCGATAGTTGCATATTTCAGTTTCTTGCCACCGACTTTTGCTAATCTAACTATTCCGCTATCTTTATCGTTTCGCTTCACAGCACGATAATTATACACATTTCCAATTTTCAAAGAACAAGCAGGATTTTTATTATTTTTCATTTTTATATTTCTCAATAAATTGAAACCCTTTTGTTGTTAATTCGCGTCCATGAATAGAACGATGAATATATTGTTTTTGTAACAAATAAGGTTCCACCTTTGTTTCAATAGTATATATATCCACATTAATAATTTGACTAATAGTTTTTAACCCTAATGGTCGATTAGCATTTTTAATAGAGTGTAAATAATTTAAATCATCAATGTCAAGACCTTTACTGATAATTTGTAATTTTTTTAAAATTGTATTGATTGACATTTTTTCATTGTTAATTCGAAAGTCTTTTACTCTTCTAATTAGACGATTAGCATTACGTGGAATTCCTTTTGAATTTTCCGCCAGGATTAATAGTTCTTTTTCACTAAGATTTAATTGTAATTTACCCATAGAAGTCTTTAAGATTTCCACAATATCTCTTGTTTCATATGTTTTTATATTAAATACAATGCCAAACCGTTCTTCTAATGGTTGAGGAATTTTGCCCAATAAAGTAGTTGCCCCAATTAAAGTAAATTGAGGAATTTTGATTCTAGTAATTCTGGAATTAAAATCTTTCCCTAAAGCAATATCAATTACAAAATCTTCCATAATACTATATAGCAGTTCCACACATTGAGGATTAATAGCATGAATTTCATCAATGAACAAAATGTCCAATTCATTTAATGTCATAGCTAAATTGATAATGTCTATATTTTTTTGTATACTGCTTCCTTGCACAATCTTAATTTTGCGATTTAATTCATTTGCGATAATATGTGCTAAAGATGTTTTACCAGTACCTGGTAATCCATACAACAAACAATGATCTAATGCTTTATTTTGGGATAAACACGAATTCAAATAAATACGAAGATTTTCTTTTAGCTCGGATTTCCCTTTAAATTCATCTAAATTAATTGGTCTTAAATGTACCTGCATGATCTTGACCTTGAGCAATTAATTTAATTGATTGCGATATCAAATCACTTAAATCCGCTTCTTTATTAGTTAAGTTTATATGTTTCAATGCCAATTCTATATCTTTGGCACCATAACCTAATGATTTAAGTGCTTGAACTAATTTACCTAAGTCCATCCCTTGTCGTTCGTTTGTATGGCTCGCAAAAACATCGTATAAATTATCCACAATCACTCGGGCATATTTAGGTGTAATACCATTCAAAATGCTCAAACTCTGAATATCTCTTTGAGTAATCAATTGCTTTAACGCATTGATATCATTACTACAAATATTAAGTGCGGTTTTAGGACCAATGCCATTAATACTAATTAACATTAAAAATAATTCTTTATATTCATATTGTTCAAATCCATAAAGTTCTTCAATTAAATTATTTTTATTATTTGTACTCATGTGCTTATATAAATACAATTTTTTAATTTTATTAATTTCAAATTTATCAGGTTTTATAACATTAATTACATAACCAATATAATTATTTTCAACAGTAATAGTTTTTTTATTTATGGATATTATTTTGCCTACCATGTATGAGAACATTAGTTACCTCTCTTTCATATAGTAATAGACATGTTTTTTGAAAAATGACTTAAATATTTTTAAAAATTATTTTGAATGTTGTTGAAATAATCAATAAAATCAGGGAAAATATATAAATATTTTCTATTAAAAATAATATAAACAAACAACCCAAAAAACACTATTTATCTAATTTAATTTTTTTTAAATATTCATTCATTTTAGGTTCAATAGGATTATTAACATTAATTTTGTAATACTTTTTACTAACCAACTCATTTGGTAAATATTGTTGTTTTACATAGGCATTTTGATAGTCATGTGGATACAAATATCCAGTACGCCCTAATTTAGTGGCGGACTTATAAGATTGATCCTTAATGTGTTTTGGAATTGAATAAGTTTTACCATTTTTCACATCTTGTAATGCATCAACAATCGCTAAATAAGCAGAATTGGATTTAGGAGATAAACACATTTCAATAACAATAGCAGCAAAAATTTGTTTACATTCGGGAAAACCTACTTCTTTTGCCGCATCGCATGCAGCAATTACTCGACTACACAGTTGTGGATTTGCTAAACCGATGTCTTCATATGCCATTGCAATTAATCGACGGCAAAGTGATTCAAGATCACCAGCGGCTAATAGTCTAGCTAAATAATAAATAGCCGCATCAGGATCGCTACCTCGCAATGATTTATGTAATGCTGACTTAATGTCATAGTATTCATCACCATAATCTGCCGATAATACATAAGATTGCTGCATGACATCTCTTAGTATTTTTTTATTAATTGTTTCATTAGCATATAGTGTGTTTAAAATATCAACTATGTTGATAGCAGCTCGTAAATCACCATTTGTTTGTTCAGCAATCATTTTTAAAATTTCGTCACTAAACTTGGTATTTAATTGAATTGTACTTAATCTTTTTTTTAAACCTTTAAATACATCTTCTTTTGACAATGAAGATAATTCAAAAATTTGACAACGACTACGAATGGCAGGATTGATTGTGAAATAGGGGTTTTCAGTCGTGGTAGCAAAAATATGAACAACACCATTTTCTAAAAAAGGTAACAAAATGTCTTGTTTATCACGATTTAAACGATGTACTTCTTCTAAGATAATAACATAACCATTATCAGAACGTTTTGCTAAATCAATAATACTCATCAATTGTTCTTTTCTATCTATTACTGCATTGTAAATCATATGCGGTATATTTAAATCGTTTGCCAAAGCTAAAGCAATAGAAGTTTTACCGATACCAGGTACGCCATAAAAAATAAGCGAATATAAACTTCTAGTTTTTACCATTCTATTTAAAACTGAATTTTCATTAAACAAATGTAACTGTCCTATGATTTCGCTAATCGTTTTTGGTCTTAAAATTAATGCTAGTGGTTCTTTCATTATTTATTTCCTTTATACATTTCGCAATTAACTTCAATCCCTTGATTAATTAAATAATCTTTCCCCCATTTATACATTTCCCGCATAACATTACCAATGCTTTTCCCAAAAGTAGTTAAACTATATTCTACCTTTGGTGGGACAATCGGATATATCTTGCGCATAATTAAACGATCTTTTTCTAATTCTCTCAATTGCTGTGTTAACATTTTGGGAGTAGCATTGTGAATATATCGATGCAATTCACTATATCGCGTTGGCCCTTTGGTAAGATATCAAAGAATAATGGCTTTATATTTACCACCAATCAAATTAATCGTAGCAGTAACCGGACATTGGATTTTATCATGTTGTATATGCTTCATAGTATCCTTTTTGGTATTATACTACTTAAATGTGTATACTTGACATTTTGAAAGTAATAATTTAATATCTATATTAGGAGGAAAATAATATGAGTAATAAAAAAGAAATGTGCCCTTGTGGTTGCGGTAAAACAATTGAAGATTGTGAATGTGTAGAAGATTGTGAATGTCGCGTTAGTGGACCTTGTAAGAAGAAATAATTTGTTTCAAGGTTTTGTTATCAATGCCCATCATATTCAAACGCTTAAATAGTCGCTTATTAGTAGATTCGCTAATTTTAAAATAATCAGCAACTATTTTTCTTTTAGCTTTATTTCAATCGTGTTGTAAATATTCGTCTCAACCAATCGAATCTTTAGGTTTATGAAAAGTGACTAAATTTTGAAAGGCATTTACAATAGTTCTAGAATCTGCTTCAGCAACTCCGATTTTTTTCTTATCCGTTATATCTGCTTTGTTAATAAAAGCCTGTTTATAAGTAATTAAATTATTTTCTAGTTTACGTCTAATTGCTTCACCTGGCCCATCTGGATCCAAAAATAATATTACTCCACGATTATTGGCAGCTTTTTGAATAAGTACTATTGTTTCTCGAGATAAATAACTACCGTTAGTTTCAATTGTATCAACATCAAATAAAGATTGAAGTTTTATCGTATCTGTTTTACCTTCTACTACTACTATTTCTTTAATGCTGGGCTTCATTTACTTAATAAAACGTGGAGCATAATGCTCGTAAACTTTGGAAATTGAACCATTCTCACTATAATAAACTTTAATAATCTCTGACAAATATTTACCCAAATCACAAACATGTAAATTCAATATTTTACGATTGTACACTGATTCAATGGAGTTTGTTAAATAAATGTTAGAAATAATATTAGATTTTACTGCTTTTGATAGTCTCTCAGTCGCAGGATCACTTAAAATTCCATGTGTAGCAGCAATTGTAATAGTTTTAGCACCATGCTCTTTCAATACTTTGCAAGCGGCTACTATCGTTCCAGCGGTATCAATCATATCGTCACTAATCAAACAATCTTTATTTTTTACATTACCCAATATGTTAGATATTTCGGCATGATTCGGAGAAGGACGACGTTTATCCAAAATCGCTAATGGCAAATTTAAAGTTGTAGCAATTTGTCTTGCTCTTTTAATACCACCATAATCTGGTGAAACGATTACCAAATTGGTACAATGAATTTTCTTGATTGCTTCTCTAACTGTAATAAATGATGCTCGTAATGTATCAACTGGAATATCAAAGAAGCCTTGTGTTTGTTCGCTATGAATATCAACAATTGCTACTCTTGATGCACCAGCCCTCTCTAATAAAGTAGCAACTAATTTACTAGTAATGGGTTCACGCCCTAATGTTTTACGGTCTTGTCTAGCATAAGCATAATAGGGAATAACGACATTAATAGCCTTAACCGATGCCCTTTTCAATGCATCAATCGCAATTAATAATTCCATAATATTTTCATTCACTGGTTTAGTAATTGATTGGATAATAGTAACCGCACGGTATCGCACAGGCACTTCTGGTCTTATCATAATTTCTCCATCAGCAAAATGAGAAATAGTTACAGGTGTTTGTTTTACACCTAAATGTTCACAAATACTATCAGTAATTTTTTTAGCTCCTGATAATCCTATGATTAAAATGTCTTTTTTGTTAGTCTTTGTCATATCACCCCGTATGATATTTGTAATCATTATAAATGATATGTATAAACTAGAGAAATAGAAACTTTAAAGTGCACCACTAAGAGTGGAACGCTCTATATTAATTTTATAATTTTACCGTTGTTCATTTGTAAACAATAAACGAACAAAAAAATCAATACTAAGTTAACAAGCTAATTTCAAATTGATCATAATATTTATGGGGATTAGTACCGGGCAAATACCACACTACATCTGAGTCTACTACTTTATCGTTGATAAACTGATAATTAAGTTCAATAGTGTAATTGTCAGCGTTATTAGTAAATTTATTCATTTTCTTTAAAGCAAATTTAAAAATATCACCAATATTTTCACGAAATTTTTGTTCATCAATAATTAAATCATTTTTGGTACTCAGACATTTTTTAGCAAAATAATTACGATCAATAAAACTACTAATTGCTTCATGATCATAATTAGAATGATAACTTGGGTTTTTATCATTTTCGTCTTTTTTTTGATCATGCGAAATTGCTAAAGAAGCCAAGATAGTTCCACCAATTATACTTAATGCCAAAGTAGCGCATCCAATACTACAAATTTTCTTGTTAATATTCATAACTAAAATGTCATCCTTTTAAAATTATTGTTAATGCTATCTATTAAGATTGGTTTAATATTAACCGTGCGATCATAATAGGTTTCACTAGTAAAACTAAAAGTATTATGAAAGCAATAAATGCGTAAATTGTTATTTTGTACAATTTGCGTAATTACTTCATAATACCCTGCACTTCTAGTGGGTATATAAAAACCTTTATTCCCTATTAAATTGGTGGTTATATCTTTGGTTGTATCATCATAGGTTGTGATAGCATCAAAATTAATGTCGCAATTATTATTAATAGGTAATATATCTTTATTTTCATAATGATATTCATGGATTTTATTTTCGTTACCAACTGAATAATAAAAATTAATGCGATAATTAACAATAGCAGCAGGTTGGTTTGCTTGTAATGTTAATAAGTAAATAATAGGTTTTTTTAACTCATCGCAATCATTATTCATTTTGTAATAAATGATGGATTGATTACTATATCCACCATCGCTATACGAAGTTAAATAATATTGATTCCCATTGTCAAATCAGCCATCAATATTAGTAAATTTTAAATAATTACTGTAATTAAAACATACCGTTTGTTTTTGGAGAATTCATTCGTTTAAAAAATTATTGGTTTCATCATTTTCGTTATTGAATGTTGCTTTACTAATGACTTCAGCATCATAATTAAAAGATAGCAATAAATACATGCTGTAATTACTAATTTGCTGATCAAAAAATTTATTGCCGTTAGTATCTATATTAATGGAAGCTTGGTAAACTTTACATTTATTAGGCTGACTAACAAATTTAGGAACACAAATATATGGATTTCAATTTAATGAAACGTCATTAACTGTTGCATAGGGTAAGGTAAGATTTACATTGAGCATGTTCATCGGCAAATTGCTATTCATGACAACATAAAAATTTAGATCAATGAATCATCGATTGTCATGGATAGCAAGATTTCCATCTACATTATCAACATAAACATACCGATAATTATTTACCAGGTTACCCGACAACTGTTGAATATTGTAATCAGTTGTGGTTGAAGTACTCATTTAAATTATGACAGATATCTTAGAAAAGAAGTCGCCGCTTTTCGATACTTCACATAGTAAATCGAGCGGGAATATCCTAATTTATCTGACGGAATGCGATTTAAGTTAATGTCACGAATCAAATTAGCTTCTTCTTTATTCAAACATCTCAAAATTAATTCAAATGTACGAACATAATTTCGATATTGATTAATTTGTTTTTCATTAATTTTATTGTTCAAAATTGAATTATTTATGTTTCGTAATTTAATTTCAGCAACACGGTATTGTTCACAAATTTGTTCAACACGATTTCGCACTAATCTGAAATCATCTTGTTCAGCAATAGTCATCTAATTCACCTCCTAACTGCCTATATAGTAATATCCAAAAAAATAAAAAAATGCTTATTTTTTTCAATTTTTTTATTTTTGTACATTGATTTATAAGTTTTTCAATAAATTTTTTACTCGGTTAGTCTTTTCTCAACTTGCCTGTAAATCATCTCGCCCAAAATGGCCAAAAACAGACGTATCTTTGTAAATAGGTTCATCTAATTTAAGTGTTTTAATAATGGTGGCAAGATCCATATTAAATGTTTTATTAACAGCACGATAAATTTTTTCAACACTAACATAGTTAGTGTTGAAAAAATCAATTCGCATGGAAATTGGTTTAGTCTCCCCGATTGCAAAAGCCAATTCCACTTCGCAGCGGTTAGCTAACTTAGCTGCCACAATATTTTTAGCGATTCAACGTGCAAAATAAGCTCCAGAGCGATCAACTTTAGTATAATCTTTGCCACTAAAAGCGCCACCTCCAACATGTGCAATTGCACCATAATTATCTACTACGATTTTTCTACCTGTTAGACCTGTGTCACCAATCGGACCACCAATTACAAAGTCTCCCGCCGCATTTACGCGTGTTATAAAATTAGTATTTAAATGATATTTTTTAGCAATAGGTTTCATGATTTTATTTACAACAAAATCATGAAAAACTTTTTTATCAATATTAGGTAGGTGCTGAATAGACATTAACATGTTGTCTACTTTAGGTTCTTTTCTACTTCAATCTATAGTGACTTGAGATTTCATATCATATTTAGCTGTTTTAAATTTACCTTGTTCAATTAATGAAGTAGCTGTTTTTACTAATTCATGTGCCAAAACGGTGGATAAAGGCATATAAGTTTTGGTTTTGTTAGTAGCATAACCGTAAACGATTCCTTGATCACCTGCACCGATACCATGATGATTGGATTTGTCCACAAGTTTATGGATATCAGGTGATTGACGATTAATATTACTCAATATAGTGAAATCATTTTCATCATAACCTAATGGTTTTAGAATACTCCAAGTTATTTTTACTACATCAACGTAAGCCTTAGTAGTAATTTCTCCCCCAATTACAATTAAATGATTACTAGCTAATACTTCGCATGCAACACGACTATTTTTATCGTATCTTAAACATTCATCTAAAATAGCATCTGCAATTTGATCACAAATTTTATCAGGGTGTCCTTTGCCCACTGATTCACTAGTGTACAGTGATAAACTATTCATCGTATTTCTCCTTTAATTTGAAACAAAAAAACTACTTCCATAAAGAGTTTCTATGAAAGTAGCAAGGGAATTCCTAATACCATCATCCAAGTTTTAGCACCTTACTATATTTTCAATAGGTTGCTGTGTGATTGTTGAGCTTGTCTCTATCACACTCTTTATGGTTGCTAATATGATAACACATATAATTATGATATGTCTTACATTTCTTTATATCGCAAATACCGACCTAAGTCTTTTCGTCAAATTACAGGACAAGTGATTATTATTCACACTTTAACCAATAGCATAAAATTGAATAAAGTTGGTCATGCTTATATATTTGCTGGTCCCAAAGGGATTGGTAAAACCACTATTGCAAAAATATTTGCAAAAGCAGTTAATTGTGAACATCCTATTGATGGTGATGCTTGTAACCAATGCATGCATTGTCAAATTATTAATAGTAATCAAACTACTGATGTACAAGAATTAGATGCTGCTAGTAATAATGGAGTAGATGAAGTTAGAAATATCATTGATGGTGTGCGATTTTTACCGACTACTCTATCGAAAAAGGTTTACATCATTGATGAAGCCCATATGTTGACTACCGCTGCTTGAAATGCTATGTTAAAAACGATTGAAGAAACACCCCAACATGTCATTTTTATTTTTGCTACCACTGAAATGCATAAAATACCAGCTACTATTTTATCACGTGCTCAACATTTCCTCTTTAGTCGATTAACCAATCCACAACTAAGTAACATGCTATCAACGATTGCCAAGCAAGAACATATTACTATTACTAATGATGCAATTGACAAAATTGTTGCTTTGGCAGATGGTTCTGCACGTGATGTATTAAGCATTCTTGAACAAATGGCAATGTACACTAACAACCAAATTACTTTAAAAGATGTAATTGATGTGTTTGGTTTAGTAGATTTAGATAATAAAATTAAATTACTCAATTTAATTCTCAGTAAAGATACCAATACTATTATGCAATTGATAGATGAATATGCCCAAAATGGGATTAATTTCATGCAATTAGCAAATGATTTAACCGTTATCTTAATTGATAAATTAATTTATTTGCAAACTAAGAATATCATGATTTTAAAAGTTTTAAATGAACATACAGTTCAATCTATTGAAATTGATCAAACTATTTGCGTACAACTAATTAATGTGTGACAAGAAGTTTTCATGAAAATGCGTAATGTTAGCGATACCCGTTTTTATTTTGAATTAGGTATTTTTAACTCTTTTAAAAATGAAGTAACTACTAATCCCAAACAACCTCTAGAAAGTATTCCTGCCATACAATCTTTACCGTCAATTAAACAAGTTGATAAATCAATTGCTTCACATAACGTATTACCACCTTTAAATAAAGTGTTTACCATAACACCGTATACCGTTCATAGTTCAAAACTTGTGACATCTGACAATAAAATAATCAAACCAACAAAGTTAGATAAAGATACTATTTTTAATCAAATTGCCTATAACAATAACAAAAAACAATTGGAAAATATAAGACATATTCTAGAAGAATTAAAAACTCATAACCAAATAAAAGTTTTATCTTTTATGACTTCAGCTAGCAAGGTATTGGTGGCTTCTCAAAACGGGATGGTTTTATTATTTGATGACGATGTAGATGCAGAATTATTAAATGCTAAAAGTACCAACTTTAATTTCTTGATAGAAATAAAAAAATATTTTAATCAACCTATGCAAGTCCTTGGTTTATCTAAAGAAACAGGCAAAAAAATGGCTAATGAATTTATGAAATTAAAAAAACAGGGTAATACTTTCAATGAACCAGATATTACCTATTTACAAGAAATCATGAAAGCTAATAATTCCATTGAGCAATTAGCAATTGAAATTTTTGGTGATACTAATGCTTAATGAAATTACTCCATTAAAATTTGAACCTGGAATATTAACTTTTTATATTTTATCTTTGGTTCTTTATTTAGTGATATTTATATTTACGTATTCATATTATCAAAATGCTTACATGAAAGTTTACAATAAGTTACATTATCGTTTGCTTACTTATTTTTTGTTACTGCTTGTCGTATTTTTATTGTTAATTAGCGCCATAACTATTACCATTTTACACTATGATAAAACTAATGATCTATTTCTCAATAATATTTACATGATTCCTTTAAGTTGAATACTAGTAACATTAGCTATTAGTCATTTAATATTAATGATTGTAATTAAATTCATTGCCAACAAAAATAAAAAAGATATTAGTCATTTCCGCAATGAAAATTTTCAAAAATTATTAGAAACATTAGAACAAAAATGTCCCAACGAAATATATTTAACTCGTTTTAAGAATAAGCACCCTAGGTATTTTTCTAATTTAGAACAACATGAAAAAATTATTAGTTCATCTATCGAAAATTATCATAAAGAAAATTATGAGCAAACTCTTTTGAATATCATTGTTTTCAACGATAATTACACAACACATTGATTGCCTAGGAACAATTATTTTCAACTTAAAATCTTTTACGAATTATGTATTAAATTGCAAAAAAAATTAAAATAAAATAAGCCAAAAAGTTTTTTTATGTAAATAAACATATATGGAGGCAAATAAAAAATGACTATAAATGAGCAAAAATTATTTGATGAAGCTATAAAGCAAATTGAAATACAATTTGGCAAAGGTAGTTTGACTACCTTTGCCAATGACGAACATAAGATTGAAGTAATCCCTTCAGGAAGCATTCAATTAGATCGTGCTTTAGGTGTAGGAGGGTATCCCAAAGGTAGAGTAATTGAAATATATGGCAATGAGTCTAGTGGAAAAACAACTTTAGCTTTGCAAGCTATTGCTCAATGCCAAAAATTAAATGGTAAATGCGCATACATTGATTTAGAGCATGCATTGGACGGTAAATATTGTGAATCCAATGGGGTAGATTTATCTAAATTATTATTAGCACAACCAGATTCAGGCGAACAAGCGTTTTCATTAATTGAAGCATTAATTAAAACCGATATGATTGATTTAATCATTGTAGACTCAGTAGCAGCTTTAGTCCCCAATGCAGAATTAATGGGTGAATTTGAAGATCAAACCATCGGTTTACAGGCTAGAATGATGTCTAAAGGATTACGTATCATTCAAGGGTTGATGGCTAAACATAATACCACCGTTATTTTTATTAACCAAATTCGTGAAAAAGTTGGAGTCATGTTTGGTAATCCTGAAACTACTACTGGTGGCCGAGCATTACGTTTTTATGCAACGGTACGAATGGAATTACGTAAAGTAGAATTAATTAAAAATGGTAACGATTGTATAGGCATTCGTACCAGTGTTAAAATAGTAAAAAATAAAGTAGCACCGCCATTATATAAAGCAATCATAGATATTTATTTTGATAAAGGTATTGATCACACTTGTGAAATTATTGATTTCGCCTTGGAAAAAAATGTCATAGAAAAACGAGGCGTTTGATATTATTTTGCAGGTGAAAAAATTGGGCAAGGACGTGATGGTACCAAAATTTTTTTAATGAACAATATTGAATTGTTTAACAAAATAAAAACTAAAGCATTTGAGGTAAACGAAGCACCTAAGAATTAATTGATTTTGTCGCAAAATTAGAAATTATTTATTAAATTTGTCCGTGTAGTAAGACATTTTTTCTTCATGAAAATGTTAAAAATCATCGCTAATTTTTTTTGGGTTTAACTAATAATTAAGTGAATTGAATTAACTACTAAATAATTTAGAGACATGCAATCCGTTTGATTCCTTACAATAGCAGAATGAATGTATTGATAAACTCAAACTTAATACATTAAGAGACATACCCACAACATTGGTAAATGAACTATCTCTCTATGATGAAGCATAATGTTGGCTGTCTTAATATAAGTTAACGCTCCTTAATAGAACAATATGTTACCGTACTGCACTGTTGTTCCAGTACGAATATGAATGAATTTTAAACCTTGTAAGTAAATTAAATGAATCAATACTTATCAATTATTGACAGCATCACTTGAGTTTGAATAAATATTATGGAATAGCACAAGTTTTATATGATTTTATGGGTTTATGACAAATACTTAAAGTCAATATTTCAAATTTATATTCACTTAATAAATTGATTCACTTAATTTATTTTTAATCCACATTGCTAATTTTTTTCGTGAAAAAAATTAAATAGATATTTTATCTAAGATACTATAATGTTTTTAAATAAAAAATAAAAGAGAGATATGATATGAAAATAGGATTACCCAAGGAAATAAAAAATAATGAAAATCGTGTTGGTTTGACACCAACTGCCGTTAAAACTTTAGTCAAACATGGCCATAAAGTTTTTGTTCAAAAAGGAGCTGGTATTGGTTCTGGTTTTAGTGATAAAGAATTTATTAGTGCAGGCGCAAAAATTGTTCCAACTGCTCAGCAAGCATGAAACAATGAAATGGTAGTTAAAGTAAAAGAACCATTAGTTAATGAATATCATTTTTTTAAACCAGGGATGCTATTATTTACTTATTTGCATTTAGCTGATAATTTACCATTAACAAAGGCTTTATTAAAAAGTAAAGTAACCGGTGTTGCATATGAAACAATGAGAAAAAATGGTACATTGCCATTGTTAGCCCCTATGTCACGAGTTGCTGGTCGTCGTTCAGCAATTATTGCAGCTAATTTTATGGGTTCACATCATGGCGGAATTGGTTTATTACCGGGTGGCGTAGATGATAATGACCCTAAAAAAATAGGAACTGAAAAGGGCTTATTTTTAGTAATTGGAGGTGGAGTAGCTGGCTACAATGCTGCTACAACTGCAATGGGTTTGGGTGCAAATGTAGTTATTTTGGAACGTAATCCAAAAAGAATTCAAGAATTAAAACATGATAATAAATTAAATACATTAAGCAAAGTATTCAAAAGTAAAATTGTTATAGATGCTTCGACAGATGCTAACATTAACAAATATATTTCTCAAGCCGATGCTTTAATTTCAACAGTTTTAATCCCGGGTGCTAAAGCTCCTAAAGTTGTAAAAACATCTATGGTTAAGAAAATGAAACCTGGATCTATTATCATTGACATTGCTATTGATCAGGGTGGTTCAGTTGAAACTATTAATAGAACTACTACACATGACAATCCAGTTTATATAGCACATAATGTAATGCATTATGCAGTAGCAAACATGCCGGGAGCAACATCAAGAACAGCAACTATGGCTCTAGTGAACGCAACTACACCATATGCAGTTGAATTAGCAGCTAGTGGTGTAGTAAATGCTGCTAAAAATTCTACTATTTATGATGGTATAAACACTTACCAAGGTAAATTAACTTTTAAACCAGTTGCAGAGGCTTTAAAAATTGCTTACACCGAAGCAAAAAGTTTGTTGAAATAAGTAGTTCAATATTCTATAAAAAAATAGACAATTGATTTGGAGCGGGTAATCGGAATCGAACCGACATTAATAGCTTGGAAGGCTATAGTTCTACCATTGAACTATACCCGCAAAAGTCAAATAATTTTAACCGAAAAATACTTGATTACAGTTTTTAATTGATAAACATGCTGCCCCAATTAAAGTAGCATCACTGTGTAATTTAGCTTTTAATAATTTAACATTTTTAATTGGAAGTTTTGGCTCTACACAAAGTTTTAGCATCCAACTCTTTAATACTTTTAAACTAAAACATTTAGACTCAGCAATAGCTCCTCCGATAATTATGTTGCAAGGGTTAAGAATATAACAATAGTCATTAAGTCCTTTTGCTATCCCACGGTATCATTGATTGACAATATTCTTTAACAAAGGATTAGTTTTGGCTAATTTTAATACTTGCTCTCCTTTAAAAATAGTATTTTTAATTTTTTTGGCATTATTAATCAAATTAAATGTATTACTTTGAAGTTTATAGTTAGTCTCATTAGAAAAC
Source organism: Mycoplasmataceae bacterium (assembly GCA_031258945.1). GTDB lineage: Bacteria > Bacillota_I > Bacilli_A > Mycoplasmatales > Mycoplasmoidaceae > Malacoplasma_A. The sequence continues at coordinate 17,475 of JAIRME010000003.1, forward strand.
AATAAACCACCTTCGCCAGCAGAATGGCTCATACCATCATAAATTTTGTTATCAATAAATAGTGCTGTACCAATGCCAGTTCCAATGACAAGCATAACACTATCTTGATGGTAGTTTTTTAAAGCACCAAACATCTGTTCTCCTAATAAAGCACATCTAGCATCATTAGCACAATAAACTGGTAATTTAATATATTTGTTAATAATTTTATCAATTGGTTTACGATGAAAATTTTTAAATATATAACTTGGTGTTATTACCATCTTTTTTTGTGAATCAACGATACCAGTAATACTTAAACTAACGGCTTTAAACTGATAATGTTGAATTAATTTTTGGGCAGTTTTACCAATTGTATTAAGAATATATACGCCATCTTTGCTGTATTCGCAGGTAAGATATTTGTTTTTATATATGATTTGATATTGTTTATCATTAATATCAATAATTGCTCATTTAGTAAATGTCCCGCCAATATCAAAAGATAATATTCTCATATGCATAGAAATTATATAAAGATAAGCCCAAGCTAAATATTTACCTACACTATTAAAAACTTTTATAAAAATAATATTTTATTTTTTCATAACATAATTAAAATATTGCCATAAAGTATATTTACTTTATGTCTATGTTTCAATATAATATGTCAACATTTTTTATAAAGGAGTAATAACATTGGTAAAAATTAGATTAACTAGATTAGGAAAACATAAGGATCCATTCTACCGAATTGTAGCAACCGATTCTCGTGCAAAGCGAGATGGAGCATATGTCGCACTATTAGGTACATTCGAACCGAGCGAAGGTGTAATTAAAATTAAAAAAGATCTCGTAATTGATTTTTTAATTAAAGGTGCACAACCAACCGAAACAATTCTTAACATATTAAAAGAACAGGGTATTTGAGCTGATTATTTAAAAACTAAAAAAATAGTAAAGAAGCATAAACGTAAATTAACAAAAAAACGTTATGCTATTAAAAAAGCTAAAAAAGAAGCACATAAGACAATTTTGGCTAAAAAAAATATTGCTTCCAAACCAGTCGAACAACCCAAAGTTGAAGAAACTAAATAATAAATGCGTATTACCGTTTTAACTTTGTTTCCCAAACTATTTGATAATTTCTTGACACAATCAATTGTAAAAAGAATTATTCAAAAGAAATTAGTTAAAATTGAAATTATTGATTTTCGTAAATATTCTAAAAGTAAAACTAAGAGAGTAGATGACTATCAATATGGTGGTGGGCCAGGCATGGTAATTGGTTTAACTAGTATTGTACGGGCGATTAAAAAATATAAAACTCAAAATAGTAAGGTAATATTACTTAGCCCGCAAGGCAAAACTTATACACAAGCATTGGCTAAAACTTATAAACAATCTAAACATTTGATTTTAATTGCTGGGCATTACGAAGGATTTGATGAACGATTATTGCACTATGTTGATGAAGTTGTTTCCATCGGAGACTATGTGTTAACAGGTGGCGAAGTTCCAATAATGGTAATTATTGAATCAGTGATTAGATTGTTAGATTACGGTATTAATAAAAAAAGTTTAGATCATGAGACATTTGATCAAAATTTGTTGGATTATCCCATTTATACTAAGCCATTAGTCTTTGAGGGACATCAAGTCCCTAAAGTATTACTAAGTGGTAATCACAAACTAATTAAAGCTTATCGTCTACAGGCACAAATCAATAAAACCAAAAAATATCGGAAAGATATGTATAAACAATATTTAAAGGAGTATCAAAATGACAAAATTAAATAAAACGGGAATCATTCGTCGCATTGAACGTTCACAAATGCGTGAAGATTTACCAGAATTTCGTGCGGGTGACACAGTATCAGTACATCAGAAAATCGTGGAAGGTAACAAAACACGCGTTCAAAGATTTGATGGTATTGTTTTAAAAATTACCGGCAAAGGTCTTTCAAAAACATTCACTGTTCGTAAAGAATCAAGTGGTATTGGTGTTGAAGAAACTTTTCCTTATCATTCACCATTAATCGTTAAAATTGAAATAATCAAGCATGGTAAAGTTCGACGAGCATATATTTCATATATGCGTCAACGTTCAGGTAAATCAGCCAGAATTAAAACAAAGAAGTAGAATTACTAATCAATCGTGCCAACTAATAAAAAACCAATCCCTAAAAATAATAAACAAACTACTAAACACGGGGTTTTTTCTTTTATGCATCATACTAAAAAATCACTCGAATCATTCGATATAGGTAAATTTGACTATGTCCATTTAAAGTCTGGTAGTGTTAAATTTAAGTCATTGTATGGTCGTAATTCTTTATGAAAACGTTATTTAATTGCTATTATTTTGGGATTAGTAATGGGTACTGTAATTCAATTTTTAATCAAAAATACTGGTTTATACAACTCCGGATTAAATGCTATTGTGCAAGGAATTGCTCGTATTACCAATACAGCAATGCTAAATAGTAATAGCGAAAAAATCAATAATTTAGCTCCAACTATTTTTAACATATTGTTTTGGGGTTTATATATTGTTGTTAATATACCATTATTCATGTTTGCTCGTCGTAAAATTGGTAAAACATTTGCCAATTTAACCATGATCTTTGTAATTGTTAATAGTTTATGAGGTTTTTGTTTGTCTTACATTCCTGGAATTGACCAAATATTTTTATTCGGTAACTCCATTGCAGAAGGTAGTGAGGCTCATTTTGCAAATTCCAATAATTTATTTGTACAAAAAGGTATATACAATATTCCATTTTGATATGTAGCTCATGGTGGTGTAACTGCTGCTGGTATAGAGTATGAAGATAATCAAATTTTTAATCCTGACTATGACCCATACAAAGCATTATTATTATTTATTTATGCCATAGCTTATGGGCTAGCCTCATCATTAGGTTATTCTATTTTATACATTATTGGTGGCTGTAGTGCTGGTGGTGATTTTATTTCTATTTATTATTCATCAATTAAGCACAAACCATTGGGTGGTTTAATGATTATCATTAACTCATCCATGATGTTAGTAGGTTCTATCATAGGTTCATATATTTCAGCCGGTTTAGTCAACCCTCAAGGTTTCTCTTTTCCATTTCTTCTATCTGCTAATTTAGTTGCTTCATTTTTGTCAGTTGTAATATTTGGTTTATTACTTAATCGTTTCTTCCCTTTACATCGAATGGTAAAGGTAGAAATTATTAGCGAACATTTAATTAGAGTTCGTGATGAATTATTTGCATCGCAATTTACTCATTCAATGACTATTACCAAAGGAATCGGTGCTTATAGCATGAAATCAAAAGATATTCTATGAACTGTTTGTATGTATATTGAAGTTCCAAATCTTGTGCGTCATATTCATAAGGTAGATGAAAATGCATTAATTCTTGTTACTACAATTAGCGATGTTGATGGTCATATGAAGATTTATCGACAAGGATCCACTGATTAATTTTTTATGTCCATTAATTGATTTCCTGGCCACATGGCCAAAACTTTGCATGACATTCAAAATATTTCACATGCTGATGCTCTAATTGAAGTAGTAGATGCAAGAGCAATTCGAACTTCTAGTAATACAGAATTAACTAAAAATTTTAATAAACCAATACTAACAATAGCATTGAAAAGTGATTTGACCGATTTAAAACCAGCTGAATTTACTAATAATGTATTAATAGGATCCATTAAAAATAAAAAGTTTAAAAGTGAAATAATTAATAAATTGGATCAAATTTTTATTGATAAAAAACAATCATTAAAGGAAAAAGGCCTAATTAATCCTGAATTTTACATTGTAGTGGTGGGGCTACCTAATGTTGGTAAATCTTCTTTAATTAATTTTTTAACTTCCAAAAATAAATTGGTGGTTGCTAATCGTCCTGGTGTTACTCGTACCAAACGATTAATTAGAATCAATCAAAACTATTTACTTTATGATACACCAGGTATTTTAATCCAAAAAATCAATCGACTAGAGGATGGTTATAAATTGGCATTAATTGGTACTATTAAAAAAGAAATCCTACCATTAAACGAAGTTGTTAACTGGGCATATGATTTTTTAAGCATATATTATTTTGACACTATTCAAAAAAAATATAGTTTAACCACAAAACTTCAATTTAATGCTTTTTTGGTTTTTATTTGTCAAAAATACAAATTTTTGACAAATAATTCACAACCCGATAAAAATAGAGCTATTGAATATTTATACAAAGATTGAATTAATAATTTAAAAGTGAATTATGAAAAAGAAATATAACATGTATGCCTTTGAAAACAAATATCGTTTAAAAGGTTATAAAAGTATTGTGGGTTTAGATGAAGCTGGTCGTGGTTCATGAGCCGGACCGTTAGTAGTTGCAGCTGTATCATTACCATTGAACTATCACAATGATAAAATTAATGATTCCAAACAATTATCATTAAAGCAAAGAGAAGAGTTATTTAGCCAAATTTGTAAAATAGCAGAAGATTACTCAATCATATTCATTGATTCAAATCAAGTTAGTGATTTGAATCCTAAACAAGCATCCATTAATGGTATGAAGCAAGCATTAGAGGAACTAAAAATTAAAAAACCTTGCATGGCTTTAGTAGATGCTGAAAAAATCGAAAGTAAAATAGAAAATAAGTCTATTGTCAAAGGAGACGAGAAATCTATTTCCATTGCTGCCGCTAGTATTTTAGCCAAAGTATCGCGTGATCGCTTTATGGTTAAAATGGATAAAATCTATCCTCAATATCATTTTGCTAAACATAAAGGTTATGGAACTATTGATCATTTAAAGATGTTGCGTAAGTATGGACCCATCAAAAATTTCCACCGCTTTTCATATAAACCAATACAAAAAATATTAAAAACTTTACATAAGACAAAAATCATATAATTATTCATTCATATGAACAAGGAATTAGCGATGAAATCTACCATTAAAAAAATAACTACAATAAATACAGATAAAGAAGAGATCATAAAATCATTACGTGTTGATCATCAAATTGTACAATTACATTTTAAACGTTTAAGCGAATTATTTAAAAACGATACACCTGAACAAATCAGTCGAAAATTACAAAACATTGTTGTGCGCGATAATTTGTTTAATGCTATTATGGAAGAAGTCGTACGTAATTTTGAAGTAACATACGATGATGAAGAAATTAAAACTGTTGCCCAACGTTTAACTAGTCAATTTTCTAACAAAAAACCAGAGGTAATTACTGAAATTGCTAAAAAAGTTATTACCAAAACTTTGGTTTTTGAAGAACTAGCTAAAGAATGAAATATTACAGTGAGTGACCAAGAAGTAAATGATTCATTAGAGCAATACTATAAATTTAGTAATCAATCTATTAGGCCATATAAAGAAGATAAGAATAAATTTGAAGGTATTCGTAATGTTATGTTAGAGGAAAAGATTTCTAATGAATTAATTCGCCGTTTCTCTAAAATTCGCTTAGACCATGAATCTATTAAAAAACAATTTGAGGAAGCTGCTCGTCGTCAAAAAGAAGCAGAGGCTGAAAAAACAGCATCAGCTCAAAATAATCATAAATAAATTAAACATCAAAAACTGTAGTACGTACTAATGGTTTTTTCTTTTTATTTTTCCAAATAAAAAATTCAGTAGTATTTTCGGTGATACGACGTATTTCATTATTGTTAATAATATGCTCACGACGTTTCATGGCATTCTCTACATTCTCTTTAATAGAATAAGCTATTTTGGTAATAAGTGGAGTAGACGTTTTAGCATAAAAAGAACCACGGGTAGCAATTACTGGTAATTCAGTAATTCTTTTATTCTCACGATCAATTAGCATCGTTACATTGAAAATACCATCTTGCGATAAAACTCGACGATATTTTAAAACACCAGTAGAATCTGAATTAATCTTATTACCATCTACATATACTTCACCTGCATCAATAAATTCTTCAGTTGCTGTGGCAACATGATTCAGAAGTTGAATTTTTTGTCCATTAACAACTTGAATAACATTAGCAGAATTAATTCCTGATTCTACAGCGCTAATTCTTAAAGCCTTTAACATCTTAAACTCACCATGAATAGGAACAATATATTGAGGATTAATTAATTTGAACATTAGTTGATGTTCCTGTTTGGTAGCATGCCCAGATGCGTGGATTTTACGCATGGAAGTATTTTGAACGATAACCATTCCGGTGCGATAAAACTTGTTGACCAAATTTTCTACAGCAGCATAATTTCCCGGAATGGGATTAGAGGATAATATTAAAGTATCCGTTGGTTTTAATGTAATCCAAGAATGTTTACCATTAGCCATTTGGCTTAAAGCTGCCATTTCTTCACCTTGTGAACCTGTTGATAAAATAATAATTTCGTTGTCTTTATATTGATCAACATCACGTGATTCAATAAAACATGAATTATCTACGTTTAAAAAGCCTACATTAATGGATGTTTCAATATTTGTTTCCATGGAACGACCACATAAACAAATTTTTCGTCCTGCTTTTACAGCTATTTCAATAACTTCTTCAATTCTTCCTAGATTAGAAGCAAAAGTAGAAAGAATAACTCTGCCTTTAGCTTTCAAAATTAAGCGTCTAAGCTCATCAATAATAAATTTTTCACTCATGCTAAAACCGGGTGTATCAGCGTTAGTTGATTCACAAAGAAGCACATCAATTTCACGACGGCCTAAATCCGCCATCTTTAAAATATCTGATTCATCTCCTTGCGTACAAAAATCAAAACGAAAATCACCAGTTGACACAATCTTACCATTAATTGTTTCCACATATACGCCAAATGCATCAGGAATAGAGTGACAAACTCGAAAAAATTCAATTTTAAAATGTTTACTAGTAATTTTAGTATCATCACTAAAATGTTCAAAATGAAATGGTAATAAATCTTTGTGTTCTTTCAACTTTTTAGAAATAATACCAGCTGTTAATTTAGCAGCATGAATTTTAGGAATAGAAAGCGTTTTTAATAAATAAGGGATACCACCAATGTGGTCTTCATGGGCATGAGTTACAATTAAACCCTTAATTTTATTTTTGTTTTCTACCAAATAATCAAACGGACAAATAATAGCATTTACTCCCAATAAGATATTTTCATCTGCAAATTTTATACCACAATCAATAATATATATTTCATCATCATGTTCAATGACATACATATTTTTACCAATTTCTTCAATACCACCCAATGCATAAATGTATGTTGGGATTTGATTTGTTGTTATATTTTCCATAGTATTCCTTCCATAAATAATTATTAATATTTAATTCAATCTGATTGAATAGTTAAGGGTTCATTTTTATTTATGCGATCATAATACAAAATACCATTAAGATGATCAATTTCATGTTGTAAGCATATAGCTAATACACCCTCGGCATTAATTGTGATATTCTTTTGATTAAATAAATCATAGGCTTTAATAATAATTTTATTTTTTCGTTTAACTACTCCTTGATGATCTTGATCTACACTCAAACAACCTTCGCCTTCACCAATATAAGCACAAACCATAGATTCAGCAATAATTTGAGGATTAGCAATAAGATATTTATATTCTTGCTTATTAAAATCGCAGTGTAAATAAATTACTTTTTTTAATAATCCCACTTGCGGTCCAGCTAGTGCAATGCCAGTGCGAATACCATATTCTTTATTTTTTTTATGATAGCATGCATCAATGTATGATACCATGCGTTCTATCAATTCTTGATCGTTTTTAGATATAGGTAAAATTAATTCAACTGCTAATTTACGCAAATTTGGATCTGTGTCTTTTAATAACCAAGATTGGTTTGGTTGCATGGTTCAAAATAATATATCCCAGACTAATGTTTTCACATTATAACACAATGTTACAAAATGATATGGTCTCATCCATCCTTTAAGAAAAGACAAATTAAACAAATTAAAGTTGGATTAATAATTTTGATAAGATTACTAAATTATGAATTCCATTGATATTATCTTAGTAGTTATTATTTCTGTTTTATTAATTTTTGTAATCGGTTTATTGCTACTTGTTTTCATTAAACCTAATCGTAATAAAACCAACACAGTAGATGATACAAAAAAGAAATTGGAAGATATTCTTTTGCAAAACCAAAGCCTAAAATCCCAATTAGAAATAATACTAAAAACTTATATTGGCTTGAGTGAAACAATTAGTAAAAAGGGCAATGAGTCTAGTCGTGATATTGCTACATTGTCAGAAAAAATTACGACTATGGATAAATTTCAAAAAGATTTAAATCAATTCAACAATGAAATTAAAGTTAACTTAGAAGCATTACATACTACTACTCAAAATATTCCTTCTATTTCCAGTGAATTAAAGGGAATTGCGGATATTTATAAACACGCTAAAAATCGTGGCAACTTTGGAGAATTCCAACTCAAAGTAATACTAGAAGATATTTTTGGGTTAGATAGTAATTTAGTGAAGCAACAATACCATTTGCCTAACGGTGGAGTGGTAGATTATGTTGTAATATTTGGCGAATACACAGTACCGATTGATTCTAAATTCCCATTAGATAATTACCAAAAAATTAATCAATCTAAAAATGAATTAGAAATTGAAAAAGCAAAACAATTGTTTAAGCGCGACATTATTAATAAATTTAAAGAAGTAAACAAATATGTCTCACCATCTACAGGTATTGAAAATGTAATTATTTTTATCCCATCAGAAGGAATGTTTAGTGATATTGTGGCATGATTTGGAAATGATTTATTATTAGAAGCTAATGGCTATCACGTTTTTTTATGTTCGCCTACTACCATTACAGCAATGTTAAAATTATTTGTGGCTAATGAGAAAGATAAAGTTTTATCAAAAAATATTGAAAAAATCAAAAGTCAAATAATTAAAATATTTGTGGATTTTAATAAAATCGCTAAAAATTGAAATGAATATGTTAAAACACTTTTAACATTAACTAATAAAGCTAAACAATTAACACACACTAATACACAAATACTTAAAAGGGTAAAACACATTGAAACTGATAATCACACTTTATTGGAAAATGTTGAACATACAATAGAAGAATCCACTGAATTAAAGGATAAATTAGAACAAGAACATATTGATTTGAATGCAAACGACATGAAGTAAAGTTTACCAAGTAAGGGGTAAACTTCAAAGTTCTTGTAAGTTGATTCTGAATATGTTGTATATATCACATTTGTTATTCTACTGAAGTAGAGCATTGAAGTTTGGTATGATTACTAATACTAAGAATTGTTAATTTGTAGTCCGCAATAATTACTTTTGTTAATTATTCAAGATACATAACACGAATATTTATTTACATTTGAAACATTAATTTTGAATAAAAATTGTTCTTTTTTCAAAATAGGTAAGCTTTATTCATCATTTTTCCCATATAATATCAACGAAATTTTAAAGGTGTTTCCATTTTGGTAAAAATATATGTGGGGTATAGATAATGAGCAACAACAACGTTATTAAAAATAATGATGGGGGGGGTGTTTTATCATCTAAACGCTATAAGGCTTGACGCCGCCACAAAAAACTCAAAGTTGCATTAACAAGTGCATTAGCTGTGACTACCATAGGTGGTGCAGCAGCAATTAGTATTATTACAACAAAACCTAAGTCAAAACCTGTGCTCCAATTTGAACCACACACAATTGATGAAAATTTAAAAGTTAACGATCCAAACGGTACAATGAAAGTAACTGTAGCAGAAACTGATACTGAATCATTCGCTACCCCTGAAGTACATTTTCTCAAAGATGGTATAAATGTTGACCAATATTTTGAATGAAAAGATAATTGATCTACTAATAATTTGGAAGGCACTCGTACAATTATACTAAAAGATGCTACTGACCAATATTGGCAAAACCTTGATTTGAATTCCTCTCTAAATTTTCAAATTGAAGTTAATGTAGAAAGACGAAGTAAAACAGTTGATTTTCAAATAAATTCGCAAAATTCAATTTCTGCCCTCAGTGTTGTACGCACAAACTTACAAGTGGGCGTCCCCAATTCAGAAGAAATTATTCATGCTAATACTAAAGGTTTTGATCCTGAACAACTTGAAATAGATACAGGCGAAACAGGGTTAGATTATGAATACATTCATAATTCTCAATGAAGAATATATGCAAGTAATCCTGCGAACATTTCTGCTGGTAATAAAACTATATATTTGAAAGCCCCACAAGTTGAACCCGAACCTTTTATTGTCCATGTTGATTCTGCTCAAAAAATTATTACAACTATTACTAGTAATAATTTACAAAAAAATGTAACAGATACAAATGCAACTATTGCATTGGAATCAGAGAACGGTGCCAATATAGATTATATTTTTTGTGAAGACATTACTGAAAACATTGAAGATAATGAAAAACTTCAATTAACATATGACAAAGATACTCAAGTGCTAACTGCAATATCAGTAGACTCTAATAATGTAGCTACTGGTGAACACAAAATCAAAATATCCTCATTACTTTCACCTAAATGAGATGATGTAATAATTAATTTGAATGTTTTTTCCGAAACTCAAAAAGCTATTTCAGCAGTAGTTATTAATGATAATTTACAAAAGAATGTTACTACTTCAACCGCTCAAATAAAGGTTAACAAATTTAATATAGATGCATTAGATTCAATAGAATTTGTCAATTTACCAGATGGTTTATCTAACGGTGGATGAATTAACGATGGTGATTCTTCGATAGGCACATTACAGTGAAATGGTATTGAACCTGGAGAATATACATGTGAGGTTAAGGGAATATATAGTAGTGATGCAGCTCAAGACGAAGTCACTGCTAATGTTGACATATTTGTTAGAGACGAAAAAAACATTGCAGCTTACATTGATACTAACAACATGGTATACAACAATGCTGACTCTACTGCTGTTGTACAAATTCAATTAATTAATAGTTCTAATCCATCTATAGATCTTGATGATGTAGATTATGATTTATCGGACAGCGGTTTTGAATGCAAAAACATACAAATTATTGATAATAAAAAGCAATTTACTTTTACACCAGGTACGGCTAGTATCGGCAGTCATCAAATCAAATTTTTCTTGAAATCTGATTCAAATACTACTATACCTGTTAACTTAATTGTATCTAAACCAGAAGAAAAAATGGTACATATGAGTTTAGACAACAATTTATTAAGTCTAGATACACCTGCCGTCCCAATTACCGCAACCCTTACTGTTGATGGTTTTTCACCACAAGAATTGCCAACTGATATAAGTGGCTTTAATTTTAGTGATGATATTTTACCTGAGTTTAACATATCTTGAGACAATCAATGAATTAACAATCGCATTGCTAAAATTGAATTTACACTAAAAGATGATGCAAAACCTGGAACATATGAATTAGCAATTGGAATTGATAATGTACAAAGTGACCCACAAGAAATAGAAATTGTTGCAAGTTATACATTAGAGCTCCCACAAACTACTGATTTTTTTACTTTTGGAACAACTTATGAACCAAACGATACCATCACTGGATATGCCGATGCATTTGTCAATAGTTGAGTAAGTGATCAAACGTTAAATGTTTATTTAGCTGAACGACACGTAACTGGTGTGAATACATTGTCATTTCAAAATAAAGTTGTATCCAGTGCACAATTTGCATTCAGTCCAAGTAATACAAAGTACACAAACATTAATACTTTTTATAAACGTTTAGGCAAATTAAATTTCCGTGCGGCAAAATGAAATTGAGACGTTATTACCGACCAAACAATATATGGGGCAATTGGTCTTAATACCCCAATTATTTCTACTGGTATTTGCTCATTTGGTGGTAAAGTTCTTTTTTCAGATGGTGAAACATCTCCTGCAGCAGACTTTAGCAATGTATCTTCCATAGATTGAAATGATGTCAATTTTGCTCCTGATGCTATTCCTGATGCATTATTCGAAGGTGATCCGGCTCCCATGTATGTGAGTACAATGTCTTTTACTTTTTCAGGTATTAATTTTGAAAGTTTAAGAAGTTTGGATCTTGAATATGCTAATTTTGCAGGTAGTTTTGCAACAAGCAGCACAAAAATGAATAATCATGAAGTTTATACTGCTCTTTATACTTTTTATGATACAAACTTATCTAAACTGGAAAAATTATATTTATCCGGTACTAGATTCGCTGCCACTGGAATGGGGAAATATTTTATGAATACTGCCTCAAATACTTTTCGAAACTCAAACCTTTCGAATGTAAAATATCTTAATTTATCACAAGCTTATTTTGCTGATGAAAATATGATAAGCCCAATCAGTCCTTGCAATGTTCTCACAGCTGATTCTACTTTTATGGGGGCAAACTTTAATAGTGTCACTGAATTTAGTACGAGTGGAACATATTTTTCTTTTGTTAATATGGTGGATGTTACGAAGACAACAAATACGTACGTGGCTTCTTGTTATAATACGTTTGACCATAGCAGTTGAGATTCATTAAAAACATTGAATTTAACTAATACTGCTTTTGTTCCATCTACAGGTAGTTCCCAATATGTTGAGTGTCAACCGGCAATTGGTTTATTTGCCTCTTCTAGTATGCCTTCTATTGAAAAAGTTTATATAACAGATTTATCTATTTATCGACAAACTTGAGAAACACCCCAAGATGGATATGACACTGGTAATGGAATAGATACAACTATCTTTCAAAGAATAACATCCGCTCAACAAGATATATACATATATGGAACACAAGAAAACACATATTTTGAAGAAGTGCCATATGATGACGCTACTACAAAAGATCTTTTTGATTCATATTGATTTGGAGCCCAGAAGCAGTATATTCATTACATTAGAGTCGGAACCGGACTTACAAATAGAAAATAAAACATTTTCAAAATAAAGATCAATTGTAGTATTTAGCAAAAATAAAAACTACAACTTATGTTTTTCGTGCTTAATTGCTGCACCCACAAAACCCATAAAAACAGGATCGGGATTACCTGGTCACGAATTAAATTCAGGGTGAAATTGTACGCCAAAGAAGAAAGGATGATTGGAAATTTCGGCCATTTCAACAGTTTTTTCTTTATCATTTGAAAAAGCCGTAAACTTAAACCCTGCTTTTTCAAATAAAGGAATGTAACTATTATTAAATTCTCATCGGTGACGATGTCTTTCTCCTACCATATCCACTTTGTATAGTTTATAAGCTAATGAATTTTTATCAGTAATAACGCATTGTTGTTCGCCCAAACGCATACGACCATCAATGTAGTGAAACAATTTATGTTCGACATTGGGATCAATTTCAGTGGTATTGGCATTTTCCAAACCTAAAACATTACGGGCAAATTCAATTGTTGCAGTTTGCATACCGTAACATATACCAAGGTATGGTATTTTATTTTCACGAGCATAACGAATAGCATTTAATTTACCATCAATACCACGACTGCCAAATCCACCCGGTACCAAAATACCATGGCATCCTCTAAAAATATTTTTAATGTTGGCATTAGACTTTTCTAAATCCTCAGAATTTATTCATTCAATTTTAATGTTTTTCTTATATTCCCAAGCAGCTAATTTTAAAGATTCTACTAATGAATAATAAGAATCATGTAAATCATTGTATTTACCTACCATGGCAATTTTAATTTTATTTTTAATATTTTTAATTCTATTAACATAACGATTCCATTTATTGATATTTTGCTTAGACTTAAGTTCTAAACCAAAATAATGATAAATTGCTTGATGAATACCTTGTTTATACAGTTCAGTAGGTAAATAATAAACGGATGGTAAATTAAGTGATTTAAAAATATTTTGGACAGGAATATGACATAACATAGCTACTTTATCAATGGTACTTTTATCAATTGTTACATCACTGCGCATTACCAACATGGCAGGTACCACACCCATATTACCAATTGTTTTAACAGCATGCTGTGTGGGCTTAGTTTTTAATTCACCACTAGTTACAACTTTAATTAATGGTGAACACAAAATAAATAACACATCATCACGACCATATTCACCACGAAATTGCCCTAAGGCTTCTACAAAAGGGATGGATTCAATATCACCAACTGTACCACCAACTTCAATGATTAAAAAATCGGGCATTTCCGCTTTAATAATATTATAAATCTTACTTTTAATTTGATCGGTTACATGGGGAATGGTTTGCACCGTTTTACCATTAAACCCGCCAGCTCGCTCTTTTTCAATAATTTCTTTGTAAATACGTCCACTTGTAACGGTTGATAATTTTGTAATTTTACGTCCTAAAAATCTTTCATAACTACCTAAATCTAAGTCAGTCTCTCCGCCATCTTGAGTTACAAATACTTCACCATGTTGTAAAGGGCTTAGGGTGCCTGGATCCACGTTCAAATATGGATCAAATTTCATCATTGATACTTTGTTACCTAATTCTGTTAAGATTCGAGCAATAGATGATGCAACAATTCCTTTGCCTAGAGAACTATATACACCACCAAAAACCACCATCACTTTTGTTTTCATAACCAGATATTACCGCCTAATGGTTGAATATTATAGATCATATATTTACAAAGTAAATATTCAACATATGAAACTTTTTA
>JAIRME010000012.1 GCA_031258945.1 Mycoplasmataceae bacterium
CATGAATAATTCGTTCTTTGCAGGAGGCATGCATGATGTTATTTGTCAATCAAATGCGTCATATATTCGTTGATATAAAGGTGAACATGTATATGAATGATTTCGTTCTGTAATCACTGGTATCCACAATGGATATAGTCCCTTAAAAGCTTTAGCAAATAACTCTAAAATACCAGGGTATCGGAAAGATAAGTGTCACCACCGCAAATTGTTCTACAAAATCCTCAAAATGGTTAGAACAAGTCTACAAGCAATGTGCCAATGCAAAACTAAACAAGATTTTGATTCACTTAATTATTGGTTAAACCCAGCTTAATCTTCAGAAGATTAGAGGAAAGAATTATTAATTATGATGGATTTTAAATTGTAATATTGTTAACTTTTATAGTTTAGGGGAAACAATTGAATTAAAATTATGATAATTGTCTTTGGATTAAATCATACATAGAAGTTGGCACAGTTGTAGGAACTATTGCATTTTGATACATTATTTTTAAAATTGGATCATTTTCAATCGTGTTGAAAAACGCTAATTTTCGTGCACTATCGGTTCCTAAATATCAAACATTATATGTTGTTTCACCATTGGCAGAATTGGCTCATCCATTGAATGCATTTATATTAAGATATGGTGGGACAAAATTACTACCAATACGATTCCCTCAACCACCAGTATTATTAAAAGCACTATCACCAATATATCCCTGTCGATTAGAAACTAAGGCAATAGAACGGCAGGCTCATTGTGGTGATTGCCAATTTCCACCATTCCCTCCTGTAACGCCTCAATATCTATCGCCGTCTAAACCGTGATTGCCTACATAATATAGATAGTAGGCATTGCCTGCTGTTCCACCATTAAAATTACCGCTAAGAACTGAAATACCAGTATTGTAACAACCATAATTTCCTATATATGCTAAATATGTATCATGTGAGCCATAACCACCTGAGCCGACAATAATGTGGTTGCCGATTTCTGACATACCATAATCATCAATGTAACGTAACTTTGTATAGCTACTAGAAAAACCTGTTAGTTGTGTTTGTTTTTCAAAAGCATGTGAAGCAATGGAAAAAGTGGTAGTGTCAATGTCTAAAATATTACCATTAAAAGTTCAATCATCACTAGGCCCTAAAATTCAAGTCATTGAAGGATAATAAGAATTAGGAAATATATCAGTAGTTACATAACGATAACCTAAATTTGTTTCAGTTGATTTTTTTTCTTGCACTACATCATTTCACCACGGTGTATTAGCGAAAGCGTTTGCTGCTAGGTAATCAATATTGCAATTTGCAGTAATAGCATCAACATTTGTAATATGCTGGTTGTTAGCAAAAGCATTTTCTCTAATTTCCATTCTTGTATTATTACTAAATACTATTTTGGTAATGCTAGGATTAGTGTCAGCTAAATTAGAAAATGCTTCGTCAGCGATTACTTCTACGTAGGGTGGGATAATTAATGTGGTGGTTTGTTGCGGTATAGCCTGATATCCAATGATAACTTTGCCTTTTATAGTTGGATCATTTCAATTATCGGCAAAAATAAATTGGTTTTGATCTATACCTGATCAATTAACTAAAATGTAAGTGGAGGAATCGTTAACATTGTATGGGATGTAATAATTCGTTCCGTTAATAGGCCTAATCCGTAATTGACCATACTTATCATCATCATTTTGACTAATAACCTCAACAGTTAGTTGATTAATGTTAAAAATATTATCAATGCCAAAATCATTTTTAAATGTTTTTAAAATTTCACTAGATGAAGTATTTGTTGCATCGTTTAATCAATAATTATTTATAGAATAATCAGAATCTTTAGGAAAATCATATGTGCTTTGTAGTGATCTAGGAGTTGTTTGTGAATCTTGCATTCAATTTAAATTTAAGGTAGCAGAGTTATAATCCGGTGATCAAGTTACTACTACTAATTCACAAGAACCATTACCGTTACCATCAGTAGTAATATTGTTAAAAGCTCATTGATTGGGGTGTCAATTTGCATCTTTACTACCGTCTGAGTCATTTAATATTTTCAAAGCACTATTTAGTTCCCTAGTGCCAGGAGAAACATTCTTACCATCATGAAAAGTACCTAAGTTAGTCTTTGTAATGATGTCATTAATATCAATCTTGTTGGTTTCATTTATTTGACTATTAGTAGTTAATTGGGTGCACTTTAAAGAGGGGAGAGGGGTTAATAAAATAATTGTAGAAATACTAAAAAGTGTAGTTAACCATATCTTTTTTTTAGAATTTTTCTTGTTTATTTTCATCTTTTTATTGACATATTAGTATATATGAGTATTTTATTGCAACCATGATAATTTTATCATCCTACTTTAATGGACATACCTTATAGTTACAAATATTATTTCTCATTTAAAAAGAGAAAATATCTGAGTACTTTATAATAGTAACCATATGCAAAATAACGATTTCCTTAAATTATTAGATGATATAACCGTTCACAAGCAATCATTATTCATTACAGGACCAGCCGGAGTGGGTAAGACACATTTATTAACTGCTATATACAATTCATTGAAAGCACAAGGTGAAAAAATTGTACTTACTTCTACTACTGGTATTAATGCTTTAAATCTTGGCGGTATTACCATTCATAAATTAATGGGGCTACAAAATCGTACTGATATGGGTTATATTGGTTTTATGAAATCCTCTTTTTTATTTCGAGGTATTACACAGCGGATGACTAAAGTAGATTACATTATTATTGATGAGGTATCAATGCTAAGAGCCGATACATTTGAATTAATTAATGAAATTTTGAAACAGACTACCAAATCTAATAAACCATTTGGTGGTAAAGTAATGATTTTTACTGGTGATTTCTACCAAATTCCACCAGTTGTTAAAAGTTGAGAAAAAAAACAAAATCAATGATTATTTAGTTCACCTTCATGACAAGCTGCTAATATTAAAACTATTCATTTACAAGATGTTTATCGCCAAGAAGATAAAAATTTTGTTAAATTTCTAAACGATATTAGAACTGGTAAATGAAATCCAAAAACTGCTATGGTTCTAGAAAAATGCGTTGATCGTAAATTACCAAAAGATACGACTGTTTTCTTTTCAACTAACGAAGAATGTGATAATTTTAACATTAGACGACTTAACCAAATTGATGGACCAATGTATACTTTTGAAGCAGAAATTAAAGGTAAAAGAAATCATAAATATAAGCATGATAAAGAAGCTATTGTGAGAGATTGTATTGCTAAGCCAATATTACAATTAAAAGTAGGTACGAGAGTGATTGCTATTAGTAATGATAAAAAAGGTCGTTACATGAACGGATCTGTTGGCTATGTTACATTATGTGACCAAAAGAATTATATTGTTTCTGTTAAGTTCGAAAATCAAAACGAGATTATTAAACTACGTCGATATGTTTGAGCACGTTTAGGCTTTGATGGTCGACCGAAAGCTAAATTTAAACAAATTCCTTTACTACCTGCTTATGCTTTAACTATTCATAAAAGCCAGGGAATGACATTAGATGCAGCCATTATTGATTGTAAAAATATTTTTGCTTGTGGTCAGTTGTATGTTGCTTTATCAAGAGT
This sequence comes from Mycoplasmataceae bacterium, assembly GCA_031258945.1. Classification (GTDB taxonomy): domain Bacteria; phylum Bacillota_I; class Bacilli_A; order Mycoplasmatales; family Mycoplasmoidaceae; genus Malacoplasma_A. Next base: position 3,606 of record JAIRME010000012.1, read on the forward strand.
CAAGAAATTAGAAAATCTTAAAGTAATCAATTTCCATAAAAATCAAATAATTGTGTCACCAGAAGTTAAAAAATTCTATAGTGAGTTAAATAAATATCACATTAACTAATTCTTATTTTCTGTTTTATTACTAGAAACTTGAATTTTGGTATTAATCCATTCTTTCAAATTAGTGATAGCTTCTGGTGTTCTAGTAGCTTTAGTTTGACAAGATCAACCCGAAATAGAAGTAATGTCGGCATGTTTTTTTAAGAATTTATTAAATCTTGCATGGACTCTAGTAGCATGTCTAGCTCCTTGAGTTGAAAAAATAAATGCATCAGGTTTACAAACTTCTGGGTTAGATCATTGGATATTTTTAATTCATTTTCTTAACTTACAACCAAAATGTCAGATATAAATGCCGCTACCAAATCCTACTAAATTATATTTTTCCAAATTAACATTAGGATTATTAGTAACATCAAGTGCTTCACATTTTAGTTGTGAAGCGATTTGTTCGGCAATGTACTTAGTGTTTCCTGTCTTAGCCCCTGACTGATAAATGATGATGATTTTACTTTCCATAGTTCTCTCCTACATACCAAAGAAGCATATATTTTAACTTATTTTTGTCAATTAAATACACCATAAATTGCGCTAATCATCATTGTTATGGATGATATTATCATAATCCATCCACTTATATCACTTATTCCTTTATGATAAACAATTGCACTTCATAATGCAATTTGACATGTATCTACCAACACTGATATATATCATCTTTCTTTAAAGCGACACCAAGTAAATATTGTCATTACAATAGACAATATTAAAACGGCTGCGTCTAATATGTAAGTTAAAGTGGAATAAGCTACAATATTTTTCCCATATCAAAAGCTCTGAAATTTATTAATGGTTTCAATTCATGAAAATAAAATAATGAAACCAACGGTACAAACCATTGTCACAACAATTTGTCAACCATTGATAGTCGTTGGTTTAACTTGAATTTTATCATTGGAATTCTTTCGTCATAGATATAAAGCAAACAATTGGGCAGGTATATAAAAAATTCAATATAAAATTACGTTACCGGTTGCTTGTGAACCAAAAGCAACACCACCAAATCCTATCACTGCTAGCAAACCTCATATAAAACAACTAATGTGTTTTTTGGTAGCTAAAATTACACTGACAATGTTGAAAATATTGGCAACAAATGCCAGTCATGTTTTTCAATCATTGACATTACCAACAATGCATTGGTAAATTAAAAGACAAAAAGTTACAATGAAATTGGCTAATAATAATCCTTTTTCTAATAGATTTCATTCTGAAAAGAATAATATTTTTCGTCTCCAATTTTTATTCATAATCTTTTAATTGAGTATCTCTTCACCAATTTCATACACCATAGAACCCATTAATGAGTGAAGTTGCTCCTAAGGCAATCATTTGGGGATTAAAATCATATGTAAAAAGTACTATCATTGTTACATCCAAGATAATTCAAACTATTCATTGTTCTTTAAATGCCATGACCATTAATAGCATACCGACTATACCCAAAACTAAAACTAATGAATCAGAAATTAATATAACCGGTTTAGTTTGAGGAGTGGAACCGTTCCAGAATTTTTGAAAACTACTTAAACTTTCTAAAAAATAAAAACCAGTGGTACATATTAAAATTACGGCAACTAACAATAAAATCATTCATCATTGCATTTGTCTTGGTTGCACTTGAATCTTATTTGTTGATTGACGTCTTCATAGGTAAAAGCCAACAAATTGCATTGGTAACTGTACTATAGCATAGACAATCCCTGTACCAATTGCTCCCATTAAAAAAGAGGTAACACCTAAAGTACCACAAGCTATCACTCCTCAAGTAAAAGTTGACATACGTTTCTTACTTGATAGGATGATTGATAGCATATCTGTTACATTACCCACTAAGGAAACAGTAGCAATTATATAATTTAATTCATTAGAACTAGTACCCACGATGTTTGGTTGAATAAAGCTATAAATAGCAAACGTAATTGCTACAGAAAAATTTACTAAAAACAAGATTTGCTCAAAAATAGTTCAATGGTAAATAATGTAAATATGTTGTCATCATTTCCGTGGTGCACGTAGAATTCCGTCATTGTAAACTTGGAATATTTTATTTTTGATATCAAAATTTAATTTAGAAATGCTCTTGCTAAATTTCATAACATTAATACAACAAAATTCTATTTAGATGTTTCCTCTTTTTTAGATGTACCTTTTGTTTTGTCAGCTAATTTTTGTTCGTACTTTTCTTGTGCCAATTTATCATTTTGATTTTTTTTATCAATGGCTTCTTTCGGTAATTTTAAATTTTTGTGAATGTAATCAATTTGGTTCTTTACGATTGTTTCTAATAAGATTAAAGCCTCTACAATTAGATCTAATTCTTTACGGTTTTTTTCAATAATAATTTTAGCTTTTTTGTATTGTGCATCTATTAGATCATTAATTTCTTGATCAATTTTTTGAGCAGTTTGCTCGGAATACAATTTTGCTGCATATGGATTTACTTGGCCTTCACTTGGAATATATTGTGTCATGCCTAGATCAGTCATACCAAGTTGAGTCACCATTGAACGCACAATGTTAGTTACTTTGAATAAGTCATTGGCAGCACCGGTTGATATTTCAGATTTACCATAAATAACTTCTTCAGCTGCACGCCCACCCAAAATAGCCGTTACAATGGATAGTAAATCTGATTTCTTTTGAATATGAATTTCTTGCTTTTCAGGAGTAGACAGTGTATAACCAGCTGCTTGTCCTCTTGGGATAATCGTAATTTTTTCCACTACATCACTACCTGGGGTGTGCAAGCCTACTAAAGCATGTCCTGCTTCATGATAAGCAATTTGTTTCTTTTCGCTATCGGTAATAACGCGAGATTTTTTAGCTGGCCCCGCAATTACTCGATCAATTGCTTCATCAATTTCATCCATACCAATAGCAGATTTGCCCATACGGACAGCTAACAATGTGGCCTCATTTAAAACATTTTCCAATTGTGCTCCAGAGAAACCAGGGGTTCGTCTTGCTATGTCTTCTAAATGCACTTTTGCCGATAGATTCTTATTACGTGAATGAATTTTTAAAATAGCTTCACGTTCTTTAATGTCAGGTAAATTTACTTGAATGTGACGATCAAAACGACCTGGACGTAAAATTGCTTCGTCTAATACATCCAAACGATTAGTTGCCGCCATTACAACTACACCAGTTTTAGTACTGAATCCATCCATTTCCGCCAACAATTGGTTAATAGTTTGATCAGCTAAGCCACTACCACCACCAGCTACATCAAATTTGCCACGTTTGGAAGCAACTGAATCTAATTCATCAATAAAGATAATAGATGGAGCAGCTTTCTTTGCTTTAGTGAATAAATCACGTACACGTTTAGCACCTACGCCAACTAGCATATCTTCAAATGCAGAACCAGATACTTGAAAGAAAGGCACTCTAGCTTCACCCGCTACTGCTTTGGCTAATAATGTTTTACCGGTACCTGGTGGACCATAAAGAATTACTCCACGTGGAGTTCTAGCGCCCATCGCCGCATATTTATCAGGATTTTTTAGGTAATCAACAATTTCAATTAATTCAGCTTTTTCTTCTTCAATCCCTGCTACATCACTAAACTTAACATTAGACTGAGCCAATTTAGCTTGGGATTTGCCAATACCAAAAATGGAACCTTCATCTCCTTGTCCACCACCTTGCATACGCATTGCTCGGTTCATAATTCATAACATTACACCTAATAGTAACAATGTTGGGATTAAGTTCATGAAGAAAGATAGTCATGGTGATTCTTGTGCGATTGACATGTTATTGGTTATCGCATAAGAGATATAAGTTTCTAATTGTCCAGTTATGGGTTGATCATTAATTGTATAGAAAGTTATAGGTGCTGGTGGTTCTCCTGTTACTATTGTTTCTTTTTCCACATAAAAACAAATATTTCCCCTATCTGTTTTGGCATATACTAATCATTTGCTATATCCACCCAAATTTGAAATATAAGGATTAGCCCAGATCAAACTGTTATTATTTGGTTGATAAGTTGGACGATTATCTAAATTATGAATCACATAAGTAGGACCATCAGGATTAGTTTGAATTGTTATCTTATCGTGATTTTCATCTTTGTCTTGGGTAATGTTAAAAGAAGTGGGAGATGGATTGATCTTGGTCGAATTACCAGCAAAACAAGCAAAATAAATAATTACTACTAATACACCTAAAATAACGGCGAGAATAACTCATTTAACGATTTTATTGCGCAAGCGTACTTTGTCACTAGGATCAACTACATCGTTGTTACGAGTGTTGTTCGCATTACCTTTAGGTTGTGTGTGATCTTCTTTTACTTCTTCAGCAAAGTAATTTATGTGTTTATTTTTTTTCATTACTTACTCATTTTAACATATATAGACTTTTTTAATTCACCAATATATGGTAAATTACGATAATGTTCATTATAGTCTAATCCATAACCGATAGCAAATACAGGGTCAATTTTAAAACAAGTATAGTTTGGTTCAAAATTATTTATACGGCCATTTGGTTTATCAAGTAAACAAGCCACTTTAATAGAAGTTGGTTTACGTAATTTTAATATTTCTATCACACGTTTTAAAGTTTTACCGGTATCTACAATGTCTTCAACAATGATTACATGCCGTCCAACGATATTTTGACGCAAATCTGCAACAATCTTGATATTGTGTGAATTAGTCCCTATATAACTTGATACAATCATAAAATCCATGATTGGATCACATGTTAATTGTAAAAATAATTCATTGTAGAATGGTAAGCACCCTTTTAATATGCCAATTAAGATAGGCTTTTTATGTTTGTAGTCCTTATTAATTTTCAAGGCCAATTTATGAACAGCTTGTTTAATTGTTCGATTACTAATTAAAATGCGGTGAACATCTTTGTGCATTTAGAATCACTATTATATGAAAGATATAATCTAGTATCCATAAATTAAATAAACAAAATTTTCTGTTAATTTTCCTTCGTTATGTACTTGTATGGTAAAATGCCCCACCATGTGAAAGACACACAAATGAGAGATGTTTGTTCTAGAAAGAAGCGGGCTTAAAAAACTATGAAGGTATAGACTTCTCAAAAATAAGACCTGTAATAGTAATTTCCAATGCAAAAGCATTAAATTACCATGCTCTCGTAATGGAATGTTCCACGAAACGACACCCTAACTACATAAAAAATTATTCTTGGTTTTCTAAAAAAC
>JAIRME010000002.1 GCA_031258945.1 Mycoplasmataceae bacterium
AAAATAGTATGAAAATTTTTGATAGTAAACATTTATTGTTGGATATTAATGTTAATAGCCAAAAAGATGCATTTGTAGCGATTGCTAAATTGGCACACAAGTTGGGTGTTACTAATAACCCTGATGGTTTAGTAAAAGATTTAATTAAACGTGAACAAGTATCTACAACAGGAATGTCTGATAAAGTAGCTATTCCTCATGCCATGAGTGCAGATTTTAATCAGCCTGCTATCATTGTGGCGCGTTTTAAAAAAGGAATAGAATGAAAAGCAGTGGGTGGTAAACCAGTAAAAGTGGCTTTTGCTTTGTTAATACCAGAAAAAAGTCGTGGTACATTACATATGCGTTATTTACAAAACATTGCAACGGCTCTATTAGACAATAAATTTAATCAAGTAATTTTAAACTCTACCAATAAAAATTTAATCATTAATACCATCACTAAAGCAATTGAAAAGGACGAACAAAAGGAAATTACAAAAGAAAAACAACTTTCTATTGTTAATAAAGACTTAAGTAAAACTAACCAAAGTAATAATAAGTTAATTGTTGGGGTTTCTTCTTGTGCTACGGGTGTAGCACACACTTACATGGCACGTGAAGCACTTGAAAAACATGGCAAGGATGTTGGCTACGATGTGTGAATTGAAACACAAGGACAATCAGGTCAAGAGCATAAACTTACATCGGAATTAATTCAAAAAGCGGATGCAGTAGTAATTGCAAGTGATATTAATGTAGAACTAGATCGCTTTGCTGGTAAGAAAATTTATCTAACCAATACTAATGAAGCGATTAATACACCGATCCAAACGTTAAAAAAGACAATTAATTCAACCAAAGTACAACAAGGGAATACTAATGCCGTGAATTTTGGTGAGTCCAAAAAAAGTGGTGGTTTTATGAACCACTTTTTAAATGGAGTTAGTCATATGATTCCATTCATTGTTTTTAGCGGTATTGTGTATGCTATTTTAAATGCAATCGGAGTGGGAATATATTCCAACGGTAAAATTCCTGATGATAGTACGTTAGGTTACGCTTTGCAAGCGGCTAATATTGGCTTTAGTCTATTCACTGGTGTAATGGGTGGATATATTGCTATGTCAATTGCTGGTCGGGCAGCACTTGGCCCAGGGTTTATTGCCACAGTTTGTGCTTCTTCACCAGCGATTTATATATTTTGAAAAGGTATTCCTTCTCAGGTAAATTTGACTATTAATCATGAAAACACTGTTATTTCTGGGATTAGTTTAGGAATTCTTGCAGCCCTAATGATGGGTTTTGCAGCTGGTCATCTTACAAATTTGTTTAATAAAATTAAAATGCATAAAATGTTAAAACCGATTTTACCATTAATTATTATTCCAGTGGTTTGTACATCATTACTGGTGTTTCCTTTTCAATTTGCTTTAAGTGGAGTTTTAGGATGTGCAATGAATTATTTTGGAGCAGGTTTAGCAATTGCTGGTACACATCCTGCTGGTCGAATTGTAATTGGTTTTGTATTAGGAGCAATGGTTGGTTTTGATATGGGTGGACCAATTAATAAGATTGCTGTGGCTACCGCGACTACTTTAATTCCAGTAGACCCAAGTCTAATGGGGGGGGTGGCAGCGGCTATCCCAATCGCTCCGTTAGGCTGCGGATTAGCTAGTGTTATATTTGGTCGTAAACTATTTGACGATAATGAAAAAGGATTAGGTGTAACTGCTTTGGCTTTAGGCTTCATGGGTATTTCTGAAGGTGCAATTCCGTTTGCAGCAAAACGTTTAAAACAAACATTTATTGCTAATATTATTGGTAGTGCCATTGCTGGTGCATTAGCTTGCATGTTCTTTGTTGGTGGACATGTTGGAATGTGAGGGGGATTAATTATTATTTTCTGTTTGGGTGTTTATCCTGCTTTTGGTGATGGACTCATTCGCAGTGAAGTTCCTGCTCCATTTGCATTACCAGGTCATACAAATGCTTCGGATATGGCTAATGTAGGGATTAGTTGTGCTTGATATATTGTAGCGATTGCCATCGGAGCGATTATGCATGCATTAATTTATGTTGTATTAATCAGAGCAAGCGGTGGTGGAGGGTTACTAAATAGTATTAAGACAACTTTCCATATTGATAAAAAAACTAATACCAGCAAAATTGGTGTTAGTAAATTTGATAATTGATACAAGGATAATTTAATTCAAAACAATTGATACTATCGCGTAAAAGTAATGAAAAAACCAGCTATTGTTTGATAATGATTAATAGTTAACTTTTAGCAAATAAAGGCCACTCGCTTTTATTTTAGTAATAGCAGAACCCTTTTTTGGATGATTGAGTAATAATTGAATATCTTTGATTGTTTTTTTGTGTTCGTTTAAATCCAATAAACTGCCGACAATCATACGGACCATGTTACGCAGAAAACCATCACCATTAATTGTGATAAATAAATGCTTTTTATTTTTTTTAAATTTAATGTAATTGATAGTACGAACGGTATCGTTTAAATCCGAAGTGCTAAACGACTTGAAGTCATGGGTACCAATTAATAACTTTGCTCCTTTTTTTAATAAAGGTAAATTTAATTTGTGAGGATAGAATAATTCATAATGATTTTTGAATAAGTCATATTTATCATTGTTAATAACATATTGATAAGTCTTATTTTTAGCATTAAATCTAGCATGAAACATGCCTTCATTTACTTTCACATTTATAAAATAAATATCATCAGGGCTAAGGTTACGTAAGGTTTTCAATAAAGCATAAGGTTGGATTTTACTTTTTTTAACAATGAATGAAAAAGTTTGGGCAATGGCATGAACATAAGCGTCAGTACGGCCTGAACCATGAATAGTGATAGATTGATTAAATATTTTTTGTAAAATTTTTTCAACTTCAGACTGAATTGTTCTAACGCTGTTTTGTTTAGCCCAGCCGTGAAAATTGCTACCATCATAACTGATTGTTACTAAATAATTCACTAGCTCCCACCAAACATTAAAATTGCTTCAATTGAACCAAAGGGAGCAAAAAACATATTACGCACAACAAAAATAAGGAAGAAACCAAAGAACACTGCCATTGAAGCTGCGACAAGTCAATGCTGTCATTGAATCAGATAATTACGATAACGAGTTCTAGCGTATCTTGGATTATATGCGCGTGCTTCCATAGCATCAGCTAATCCGTCAGCTTTGTGAAATGCAACTGAAAACATCGGCACCACTAAAGACACTAATGACTTAATTTTATCTTTCAAATTTCCGTTGCGGAAATCAACACCACGTGAAGCTTGTGCTTTCATAATTTTTTGTGATTCTTCCAACAAAGATGGCACAAAACGTAAAGCAATGGAAATAGTCATAGCTCATTCATTTACAGGAATCTTTAAGTAATGGAGGGGATATAGAATATCTTCAATTGCAAATGATAATTGAACTGAATTAGTAGTGGATATGGATAATGTTACAACCACAATCATCAAATATATTTTTAAAGTTACATAAGCTGCAAATACAATAGTTTGGGAAGAAAGACTATAGGGGGTAGTGAAATATTGCATGCAAGCATAGATGTCATTTCCAAGATATGATGTCATTCAATGCCCAGTTTTAGTTGCTTGTTCCATATCTGCTTTATTAAAGAATTGAATTTGATAATCATTGTTTGCACCTCAAATTCATCCGTGGGTCCATTCGTACTGAATACCAGAATGATAATCAGTAGCTATTTGCCATCAATTGGTGTTAAATAGTGGGTGTGTTTTAGCTTGAATATCAAATAAAAAACCAGGGCTTTTATATGCCATTCAATTGATTAAAAACAAGATGATAAACATAATTAAACATGATTTAATAATGGTTCACATGATGCGGGCGGGTAATTTAGCACATATTCAACCGATAATTAAAACTGCAGATAATATAACTTGCCCAAAAAAACCCAATGGTAAGAAAATTATGACGATAAAAAAAACTAACATAATCAATTTTAATGAAGGATTAAAACGATGTAGAAATGAATCACGGAATATGTAAACACTAAAATTATTGTTCATATTTACTCTTTGTTATGATTGTTTGGATGGCTTTGGCTAAGTCATCTACATTACGAGGCTTAATTTGATACAATTCCTCAAAGCGTTGATCTTTCTGTACCAGTTTTTCAATTACAGTAATTACTTTCGGTAAATCTAAAGTTGTTTTTTCCAATAATGCTTTATTGGTAAATACATCATAAGGGGTCCCAGCTGCTTCTAATTTTTTGTCGTTCAAAACTAATACTTCATCTCCCAATGCTAATACTTGATCCATGACATGTGTGATAATAATAATGGTTTTACCATCATGATTAGCTTGTTGAATGATATCCAGCATTTCTTTTTCGCCTGCTGGATCCAATCCGGCTGTTGGCTCATCAAATACTAAAATTTCTGGTTCAATGGCTAAAATACCAGCAATGGCTACTCGACGTTTTTGTCCGCCAGAAAGTTCAAAAGGTGAACGTTGCAAAAATGAATCATCTAAACCCATCACATTTAAATATTTTTTAGCTTTTAATTTAGCTTTATTTTTATTTTCGCCTAAATTAATCGGTCCAAAAATAATATCTTTTTCGATAGTGTCTTTAAATAGTTGGTATTCAGGAAACTGAAATACCATTCCGCATGTTTTACGTAATGCTTTAAAATGATGAATTTTACGTTTGCTACCTAAAATATTTTCATTACCAATAGTTAAATCGCCATATTTTGATTTTAATAATCCATTGAAGTGTGAAATTAATGATGTTTTACCACTACCAGAATTACCCACAATAAAATAAATTTTATTTTTTTTGAATTGATAATTAAAATTATCAAGTACAATCAATTCTTCTTCTGTTTTTTCATTAAAAATAATTTTAAGGTCTTTAACAGTAATGGCATACTGTGAAGCAATATTAATTACTTGAGTTTTCATATTTGCTCCACTAAATCATTTACATATAAATTAGGTTGAATATTTAATTTTAATTCCATTAATGATTTAGCTAATTGTAAAGAAAATGGTACATCCAAAGCTACTTCTTGTAAAAAGTTACGATCTTCAAAGATTTCCTTTGGTGTACCAGTTTTAAGCAATTTTCCTTTATTCATAATAATCACACGATCAGCATTGGTTACTTCTTCCATATCATGAGTAATAGAAATAACCGTTTTGTTGAATCTATTTTTAAGCACTAACATTAAATTTTTCAATTCTTTTTTAGCTTTGGGATCCAGCATTGAAGTAGATTCATCAAAAATAATAATTTTAGGATTAATGGCTAGGACACTAGCAATTGCAACTCGTTGTTTTTGCCCACCTGATAATTTGACAGCTTCCATGGTTAACAAATCTTCAATGTTAACCATACATGCTACAGTTCAAATAATATCGCGCATTTTCTTCGGATCTACTTTACGATTTTCCAAACCAAAAGCTATATCATCTTCAGCAGTTAAACCGATGAATTGATTGTCAGGATTTTGGAAAACAATGCCAATATTGTCACGCAAATGTTTAATGTTTAATTTATTAACTACTTGTCCCAAAAGCTTAATTGTACCATTTCTAGGTTGTAATAATCCGGTTAATACTTTGGATAGAGTAGATTTACCACTACCATTTTGTCCAATTACGCAAATATATTCGTTTTCGTAAATATCAAAACTAACCTTATCTAGGTTGGTTACCTTTTCATGATAACCGAAGCTAACATTATTAAATTCAACAGCTTTAACTTTTTCCATGCGGGTAATTATATTAATTAGTTATGATGTCTATAACAATTCTAAAAGCTTGTGGTTCAAAGAAAAAATGCTTCAAGCAAAAGATTAGTATTCTTCATCTTAGTTATCATTGTTGTAGGAAAATAATTAATGAGAAAAAGAAGAATTATAAATATTTACTTTCAAGTCGCATAGTAATGACACTAAATTGAAACTGATTTTAACGCGTTGATCATTTGTTGTAATATTTTTGGATTAACTGTCTTGATTATTTTTTTTCTGTAACAAACATAATTTTCCTTTTTTATTATTGTGCTTGTGCTATTCCATAAATAAATCAAATATCAAATTAAAAAAATATAATTAATGAGGCCAAAAGGTGGGTACGATCAGCTGTTCCGTAGGTACAAGGCGTAATCCGCCTTTTGGTTTTTTTAGGTTACATAGTAATGATACTAAATCGAAACTCGAAGCCACTATATCAACACCTGTTTTAGGTTACATGACTATTAATTTAAAAATAAGCTAACAAAAATATTAAAAAATCCTATTAGCATTTATTATGAATTTAATTATTGAATGTAGCATTATTTAAAAAAGTATTATCAAAGTGCTTTATGTAAT
>JAIRME010000026.1 GCA_031258945.1 Mycoplasmataceae bacterium
CCAGGGAAAACTAAATTCACGGCAGCATAGTCATCTGATGAACCCGTATATGTAACTACCTTATCTTCGGTTGAAACTGAATATAACATAGTACCACTTTGACGACCATTCCAATCAGATCCATCTATTGTCCTAATCGTTTCTATTGGTGGTTTATTACCACAGTTGGATAAACTCATGGCAAGTGTAGTACCTAATATTCCTATACCTAATATAGATGTAATACCTTTTAACGTTTTTCTCTTTTTCATACCTTTATCCTTTGTTTATAAATAGCAAAAAACAAGACTCTAACAATGTAGAAATCTTGTTTTTAGAGAAAAAGATTAAATCAGTGCTTAATGCACTATTACACTTAATCCCCCCCCCATTCAATTGCATGTCTAACATTATATGCGATTATAAAGTGCACCCAATTAAATGGACAACTCTTGGTTGCTCGTCCACACACGTGCGATGCTGAAAAATCATGGTTTTATTGAGTTTTCATAAATAAAAAAGTGTTTAATAATGATGTTTAGATATTTTTCAAAATTTGTAGAACAATAGTTCAATAGTATCAGTTGATTTACTTAAAAACTAAAAACAATGAATCAAATTCGGAATGGTGAATTTAGCTTTAATTAATTCTTTCGGTGAATAGTTACAATAAAATACAAGAATTGGTTTTTGTCACGATGGTAAATTTGTACAAAAAATAACACTTTCAATAGTGTTATTTTTGAACTTTCTGTGTATTAAAGAAACTAATTATTTTGATTCGTGAATCTTTGCTACTACTACTGCTACGGAAGGAATCAAAATTGAAGCAATAATAGATAGACTAACGAAAGAAATGATAACAGGGCGTAATGCAGTGACTACAGCAGTGTATGTTGTAGTGATTTGAATTGCATCAACAAGACCAAAAGCATTTGCAAGCAAAGACAAAACACCGGCGATTATAGCTACATATCCAGGGATTCTGTTAACACCCGGTTGTGTTATAGCAACAATAGTAGCGACAGCAGTTAATGCGGCTGCGAAGCCGATTAATATTGAATTATTTACTATACTAGGCGTCGCTGAACTGACACTACCAATAGTAGTGGTTAAAGATAATAACAATATAGAAGCCATCGTCAAAGTTATTAAAGTTACAAATTTTTTCATTTTTTTCTCCTATAAATTTTAGTTTAACGACTTTTCGGTCGAGTTTTAAAATTTATTAATTAATAAATTTTACCAATTAATCATCTGCTCACGTTCAACCTCTATGAGTACCACCACCACAAAGTTTATTGAGCCAAGCGTCTTTATAATCACCGTTTGGCCCTATATTTATAAATTTGCCGTTTTGTGCAGCGCTTGCATTACTATTAAAAATTTGCCCAATGTCAAATCCTGATTGGTTGGGATCGACTGAGGCATCAATTTCCATTTCTTTAATATTGTTAGCAAATTCAAAAGCCTCTCAATTAAGTTTTTGTATTTTCGGTAATGAAACTTTGGTAAGTTTGGTATTACTTTCAAAAGCACTTTCATAAATTTGTGTAACATTAGTACATCTTATTTCTTCTAATGAATTTAGGGTTCTAAATGCAGAGCCTCAAATTTCAGTTAAGTATGTGCCGGTTGTAATTTTTGTTACTGGGGCATAGGAAAAACTTCCAATGTTATCATATACTGGTGTATTGGCTGGGTTTGCAATATAAGCTACCCGGTGTCCATCAATATAGTCAGGAATAATAATTTCCGATGTTGACAAATGAACATATTGCTTTATGCCTATTGTTTCGCCGGGGGTGGATGGCAAATCAGTTTTATTTATCATAAAACCGGGAATAGCAGAACTAATTGTGTCTACTTTTTCACCATTTTGGTTGATTAGAACAAAGTTTGCATTATCAATTGGCAAATTTATTTCAGTTAAATTAAGGTTACTAAATACGCCAGTGGCGATGGTCTTTAATGAGGAACCTAAAGTAAGTTTTTTCAAAGAAGTATTTTGAAAAGCAGCTGAGTTAACAGTTACTATATGACTTAAATCTGCTTCTTGTAAATTTGAAGCACCATTAAAAGCACTACTCGGGACTGTACTTATTGAACTTGGAAAAACAACATTTTGAATATTTGTGTTGTTTGCGAATATACTATTGGTTAATCCAGTAACACTTACTGTTTGTGCTCCGGTATTTAAGGTATTTGGGATGATAAGATTTGGGTTTGTTATTTGAAGTATTGGATTTAAGGTAAAGTTAGAAGAAGGTTTAGTGTGTAAAAAACCTGGCACATCTTTGGAAATGGTAGGAACTAGAGTGGAATCATTAACAAAAGTAAACAGCCCGAAGTAATTATTAGATTCTGGTAAAGAAATACTTTTTAATAGGCTAGATGACCCAGAAAAAGCATTAGTTGAGATAGTCTGGATATTAGCACCCAAAGTTATTGTCTCTAGGTTGGGGCAACCATTGAATGCGTTGTTACCAATAGTGGTTATAGAATCGGAGATAATCAAATTAACAAAATTAGCATTCTGAAAAGCATTTTGTGCTATTCCTATAACATCATAGTTCAATATTTTCGAGGGGATAATTCAATCATTTTTTGTCAAAACATGTAAAGGGGCAAAATTAGTTATGGACACATTTTCGGCTGGTGCCGGTAATGTAGATAAGTTATAGAGAAAACCTGGTTTTGAAACATCAATTTGGGTGGTTCGTGTAGAGGAAACTTCATCTGTAAATGCACCAATGTATGGATTATCAACTGGGATTGATATGGTATTTAAACTATCACAACCATTGAAAGTTAAAGTACCCATAGTTTGAAAATTAGAACCAGCAGAAAAATATTCAAGACTTCGGCAACCATCAAACGTAGAATTACCTAAGCTTGTTAACTCTGGGAGGGTTATTTGTTTTAATGCATAGTTATTTAAAAAAGCTTTAGCACCTATTTCTTGCAGTTTGGGAGCACGCATTTCGTTTAAATAAGTATTATTAGAAAAAGCTTCTTCATCAACTTGAATTAATTCAGGGGCATTAATATATTTTAGACTTTTAGAACCATCTAAACCACTTTTACCAATGTTTTTGACATGTTGTAATTCTAAACTTTTAATAATTTTAGGTAAATTCTGTAATGCAGTTGAGGATATCGTTTCAATATCTTCCGTGTTAATACCGTCGTATCCTACATTATTAGAAAAAAAGTTTGTGAGCTTATTAACATCATACCCGACGATCGAATTATCGTTTATGGTAAAAGTCCCGGGATACATTTCATTAATTCGAGAAATGCCTACACATATATACTTTTGATTATCGCTGCAAGCAATTAAAGTTGTGGTAGATGCAACAATGCTGCTAACCCCTACAATACCACTTAATAATTTTCTTTTAAGATTCATTTTTTCTTTCCTTATAAATGTTTTGATTTACACACAACGAAATGTGTTACTAAAGAGTCTCGGCCTCACTTACGGTTAAAGTTATCGTGTTTGTAGTACCTACAATCTCATCATTTGTATATGTCACTTTAAAAGTATACGTACCGCTTGACACTGCATCTGTAATAGACAATACACCTGTGTCATCATCAATGGATAAACCTTCTGGTGGTGACGATGCGTCATCAACTAATGCTCATGTACCACCGGTTGCTAACATATCGTTATTGTCCATGGCATAGTATTCGGCAACATATGAATTAGCAACTCTTGTTGTAGCCGTCAATGTAGTTGGTCCAAGTACGGTATACTCTGTAATTGGTGGGAGAGGAGCCTCACTTACGGTTAAAGTTACTTGCAAAGGTGTTTGTGGAACATAACCAGACTTAGAAAATCCAACAAAAAACGAGCAAGTTGAAGCGTTATTGTTGATAGATAATTCACCAGTTTCTGAATCAATACTTACACCAACTAACGGCTCTAAAGAAGCACTTTCAACAGCCCAAAAACCATTTGTCATTAAATTGCCATTATTATCAATTGCCCGATATTCAGCAGCATGTGGATTAGCAACTCTTGCTGAAGCCGTTAATTGGTTGGGTCCATCAATTGTTCAAGATGTTATTGGAGGTGTTGGAGCAGGTGTCATTACCAATTGAACTTGTTGTGGTGTAATATTGAATCCAGCAACTGTACACACAACAGCAAAAGTACCGTTTGTAGCATTTTCATCAATTGATAATACACCAGTGTCTTCATTAATAGTTACTCCAGTAGCAACATCGTTTTGGTTATCATTATCAATGGATCATTTAGCGTTTTCTTGAGAAATAACTCTCCCCAGGTTGTCTACTGCAAAATATTCAGCGATTTGATCGTCAGATTTGCCTATTATTCCATTCAAATGCGATGGGCCTTTAATATTTATGGAAGTAACGTCCCCCCCCCACGCAACTCGATAATCCAACAGACATCCCAATGCCCACTCCCCCTAATAGTATTGCGGGTGTACCTAACTTCTTTATCATTTTTTTCATATTTCTCTCCATTGCATTGTATGGTAAGGTGACTATACAAATTTGCCTATTCATCTTTTCAACTTCAACATTATATAATTCAAATGCTCGCTTTAATGGGTAAAGTTTACCGAGGGTTTTGCCCGTCCACACACACACACACACACACACACACACGCAAACGTCAGTAAAATCAAGCCGTAATCGGTCTTACTTAGGTTAAAAACATCCTCATAAAACAACATAAAATATTTTTATTTTTTTTATAAAAAAGAGGTTTTAACCAAGGAATTACAAAATTTGATAATTATTTTGGGTAAAAATAAAATAGTTTATTGTTCGTTAGTCAAATTAATAGAAACTAAATCCTGGTTTTTGAATTTGATTGATAGTTTGTATTACGTTAACTTAGTAAGTTAAGGTTGTTTTTATATTTTTCTATCAGTTTAAGTGTTTTATTATGAATTTTTCATGACGACAGGACAATTGTTAGCACCCTCATGGGTGTTTTTTATTTTTCATTCTAATTATTGTCACTTAATTTATTTTCACTCCAAATGTTTTTTAAATAACATTATAATTGTCAAGTTTTTATGAAATTAGCAATTGATGTGATGGGTTTTGAAAATGATATTTCTGAAGCCGTCAGAGCTTGTCGTAAGTTTAATAAACAATATAAGGACGTACAATTTATTTTAGTTGGTAATGAACTAGAAATTAAAAAACGTTTAGAAGTGAACGATCATTTTACAATTGTTCATGCATCAGATGTTGTTACAATGAATGATAACCCTATTTTAGCTATGCGTAAAACAAATTCATCCATGTATAAAGCCATTGAATTAGTCCAAAAAAAACAAGCTGATGGTGTTTTGTCTGCTGGTTCAAGTACTTGTTATGTACCTATGGCATATGTATTGTTAAAATTAATTGACGGTATTAATAAACCTGCTTTTATGCCATATTTGCCGACAACCACCAAGGAAGGTTTTATGATGTTAGATGTAGGTGCTAATAAAGAATGCACAGGGGAGGATTTATATCAATTTGCTAAAATGGGTACTATTTATAGCCAAATAGTTCGTAATGTTACTAGACCACGAGTAGGTATTATCAATATTGGCACAGAAGTGGATAAGGGTTTTGCTTACCAAAAAGAAGCATATCAATTAATTGTTAAAGATACAACAATTAATTTTGTTGGTTTTGTAGAACCACGAGAGTTATTAATGGGAGTAACTGATGTAGCGATTGCAGATGGCTACACTGGTAATATTACTTTAAAGGCTTTAGAGGGTGGTTTAACCGCTTTGAAGGATACCATGAAACATGAATTTAAAAAACCATGAAATTGATTAGGTGCTTTGTGTTCTCTAGGGGTTGTGAAACAATTATCAAATATTTTTGATTATAAAAATAATGCTGGTGCTTTTGTAATGGGTTTACAAAAAATCGCTGTTAAAACTCACGGTAATGCAGACGAACAACAATTTAGTTCGGCAATTCGAATGTTATATGAAGCAGTGACTAAAGATGTCGTCCATAATATTCAACTGACATTAGGGAAGAGATAATGCAACAAATTCAATCATTATTGAAGCAGTTCGATATTCACCCCAAAAATGATGCTTTATACCAACAAGCTTTTATGCATGCTTCGTATTCACATGATCATAAATTAAAAGTTAGTTATGAAAAATTAGAATTTTTAGGAGATGCAGTAATTGAATTAGTTGTAAGTGAACATTTATTAAAAAAACATCCTGACATGGACGAAGGCCAATTATCGAGACAACGTATTGTAATGGTACAAGCACGTACTTTAGCCAAAGCTTCTCATATGTTAGGATTGCCACAATTAATCAAATTCGGTGAATCAATTAAAGATAAAATCAATATCTCAGAAAATATTGTAGAAGATGTATTTGAATCTTTTATTGGCGCTGTATATTTAGATCAAGGATTATCAAAATGTTATACTATTCTCAAACGTACAATTATTCATCTATATGAGATTCATTCGTTGAATGAGATGAGTGATTTTAAAACCATGTTACAAGAATTAGTTCAAAAAAACGGCAAACATACAATCTTATATAAGACAGTTAATAATACTTTGGGTAAATGTCGAGTAGAACTATGAATTGATAATGTTAAAAAAGCAACTGGAAATGGTAATAAAATTAAAGATGCACAAATGCAAGCAGCCCGTGCTGCATTTCATCTATTAAAGAAAGGCAATAAATAATTTGTATTATGACTTTTTTAAAAAAATTTAAAGCAAATGGATTCAAATCATTTGCTAATAATGTAGAAATTGATTTCGATCAATCAATGTCTGGTGTAGTTGGACCAAATGGCAGTGGTAAATCTAACATTGTGGATGCTATTAAATGAGTATTGGGTGAAAGAAGTAGTAAAACACTACGTGGCAAAACTAACGAAGATGTTATTTTTCATGGTTCAAAAGGTCATGATCAATCTAAGCATGCTGAGGTTACTTTAACTTTTAATAATGCTTCCAAAGTTTTACATTATGAAGGGAAAGAAATTGCAATTACACGTCGACTAAAACGTGGAGAAGGTACGAATGAATATTTTATTAATGGAGAACCGTGCCGTTTAAAAGATATCCAAGATGTGTTTTTAGATACTGGTTTATCTAAGGGTTCTTTAGGTATTATTTCTCAAGGCACCGTACAATGATTTGTGGAAGCTAAACCAGAAGAACGTCGTACTATTTTTGAAGAAGCAGCAGGAATTGGCCTTTATACAAAGAAAAAAGACGAATCTAATGCTCAATTAGCACGCACAGAAGAAAATCTCAACCGTATTCTAGACATTACCAATGAATTGGGTAATGATGTTAAAAAATTAACTAAGCAGGCTGAAAAAGCTAAGGTTTTTACAGAAAAACGTAAACAGTTAATGCATTTAGATTTAACCATTACTGTAAAAGATTTACATTATTTTCAAGAAAAGTTAACAAAAATTACTGTTGAATTAAAAAATGCTCGTAATGAATTGGAAGTATTTGAACCAGACACCAAGGCCATTATAGAATCTCTAAAAATTTCTAAAGAAAAAACAGAAATTGCCGATAAGAATATTGAAGTACTTACACAACAGTTAACTGATTTAATCGAAAAAATTAATAAAGTAGAATTAAAAAAAGCTAGTATTAATAATAAACTTACAACTGACCTTTCTAGTGAAAACATTACTAAAAGGGCAGATGCTTATAGACAATTGTTAGCTTCAACTAAATTTGAATTAGATGATGCGAAAGGAAAAGCTAATAAGTTACAACAAGAGATTGAAGGTTACAACGATATTGTTGAAAAATTAACTGCGCAACGTAATGAATTAATGGATTTATCTAGTAAACATTCTATTAAACTAGCGGAAACCCGTATACAAATGAAAAATTTACGAGACGCCATCGAATCACGTAGTCACATTGACATAGGGGTTAGAACTATTATTGAGAACAAACAAGCTTTATCTGGTATTAAAGGTACCGTCCGTGATTTTTTAAATGTAAAAGATGAATATGAAAAAGCCATTCTAACGACATTAGGCAAAAGTATTCAAAACGTCATCGTAGAAACAACAGATGATGCTAAAATTGCAATAGACTTTTTAAAAAGAAATAAAAGTGGTAAGGCGACTTTTTTGCCATTAGATGTCATTAAACCGCGTGCTATAAAAGAAGAACACCTTGAAATATTGAAAATGCAAGACGGTTTTGTCAACACAGCTAACAATTTAATTGAATACGAATCTCCTTATGCGAATCTCTTTAATTATTTATTAGGTAATGTTGTAATTGCCAATGATTTTAACACAGCCACCATCCTTTCTAAATACACATATCAAATGTATCGTGTTATTTCTTTGGACGGCGATATTGTTGCACCTGGTGGAGTCATTACTGGTGGTTATAATCGAATTAACCCATTGTTTTCGATTAACTTAGAAGCCAAACTAAAAGAAATTGAAAAAGAATTTAACATCGTTGATGGTGAATTGGTAACTTACCGTGTAAACTTGGATAAGGTCAACGCTGAATTAAATGAAAATTCATTTAAGCAAAGTGAAAAACGAATTTTATTATCGCGCTATGAAGAATCTATTAGAACTAACGAAGCACAGCTTTATAAATATCAAATGGATTATGATCAATTAGTAAAGAAAAATGATTTAACTGATAAACGTGAAGTTTGAACAGAGAATGCTTTGGAAGAAGAAATTGCTAAATTAAATACTAACAAAGATAAAGTGACTCAATCCTTGAATGTATCACGTCAAAATAAAACCATTCACAAAGCAAAGGTAGACGATTTAGAAGCCAAATTAACTGAATTACGTTTCTTAATTGACAAACATCGTGATACAGTTGCAGGACATGAAACTGAAAAAGTTCGTTGTGAAGCGGTTATTGAGAATGCACGTAATAAAATTAATCAAAATTATCATATGACAATTGAATATGCCATTGAGCATTACAATGATGAACTACCGATGTCTGATAATCAAGCACGCGAGACTATTAGTAAACTACAATCAGAAATCGATCGTTTAGGTTCAATTAATATGGAAGCAATAGAGGAATTAGAAGATAAACAAAAACGATATGATGAATTGCTAGAACAACAAAAAGAACTAGAAAAAGCTAAAAATGATATCGTTGAGGCCATTCGGGAATTAGATAACAAAGCCAAAGAAGATTTTACTAGAACAATTGATGCGGTAAACAACACCTTACCAAACGTATTTAAATATTTATTTGGTGGTGGCACATGTCGAGTTGAATATGTTGATCCAGAAAATGTATTAACTAGTGGTATTGATGTTACCGCTAATCCACCAGGTAAAAATGTCGTTCACTTAAACTTATTATCAGGTGGTGAAAAAACATTAGTGGCTCTTTCTATTTTATTTGCCATCTTAAAAAACAAGAGCTTTCCATTAGTTATTTTAGATGAAGCTGAATCAGCTTTGGACCCAGCCAATGTTGAACGTTTTGGTAATATCATTCACGAAAACTCTAATAAAACACAATTTGTCGTTATTACACATCGCCCCGGGACAATGGAACGTTGTGATGTGTTATTTGGAGCTACAATGCAAACGAAAGGCGTTACTAGTTTATTTAAAGTGTCGCTAGCGCAGGCTAAAAATGAATTTAGCAGTGATGAACCACAAAAAGGATAATTAAATTAATGGGATTGTTTGTTAAATTCAAAAATTTGCTTAATCGCAAAAAGAAGATTTCAGAACAAATTGCTAAAATCAATCAGGGACAAATTGAGATTGAACAAAAAAAATTTGATGATGGTTTAAAAAAATCATCAAGTATTTTAAATGAAGCAATTAATAAAATTACCACTAAATATCATCGTTTAGATGATGAATTAATTGAAACTATTGAGGAAACATTGCTATCTTTCGATATCGGTACAAGTGCAACTGATAAAATTTTGAATGCCATTATTGATGAAATCAAATATCAAAATGTTACTGACCCTGAATTAATTAAACAAATTATTATTGACAAATTGTTCGTTTATTACATTCAAGATACTGATATCAATAGTGATATTAAATTATTGTCTAATACGATAAATATCATTCTAGTAACTGGTGTAAATGGGGTAGGCAAAACCACTAGCATTGCTAAGTTGGCATATCGTTACAAAAAGGCTGGATATCGTGTTTTGTTGATTGCAGCCGATACCTTTAGAGCAGGAGCCGTGGCTCAGTTAGAAGTATGAACTAATCGAATAGGTGTTACGATATTTAAACCGCAAAAAGATGGCCAAGATCCAGCGAGTGTAGTTTACGGAGGGTTGGACTATGCTAAAAAAAATAAGATGGATATTATCATATGCGACACATCAGGTAGGTTACAAAATAAAGTTCATTTAATGAATGAGTTAAAGAAAATTAATGAAATTATCAAAAAGTTCGATAGCCAACAGCCAGTTGAATCACTTTTAGTAATTGATGCAACAACCGGTCAATCTGGTATTAGGCAAGCACAAGTTTTTAATGAAGTAACCAAAGTATCTGGAATTATTTTAACCAAAATGGATAGCACATCAAAGGGTGGTATTGTGTTATCCATTAAAGATGCTTTCAATCTACCCGTAAAGTTTATAGGTTTAGGTGAATCATTGTCTGATTTAGAACCATTCGATTTAGAAATGTTTATTCAAGGTTTAACAAAGGAATTGATAATTAATGAGCAATAAAAAACAAATGGTAAAATATAGTGAATTGTTAACTTATTACCTAAAACTCTTTACTAAAAAACAACAAACTTATTTGATTGATTATTTTTTACATGATTTATCATTGAAAGAAATTGCTAATAAACACCATGTATCAGTAATGGCAATTTCTGATAGCATTAATCGTAGTAAAAAGACTTTGAATGATTACGAAAAACATTTGCTTTTGTATGAGAAAGCTTGTAAACGAAGAAAAGTTTATAATCAAATTCAACAAGAAAGCATTAAAAAACAACTAATGAAGATTGATAAATTTTAATATGTTAAAGACAATTATTTTTGATATTGATGGAGTAATCACAGATTTGTCTTTTTTTCATTATATCGCGTGAAAAAGTATTTTCAGTTTTCACAATATAGAAATAACCAATAAGGAATGAAAAACGCTCGCTGGTTTGTCTAGAATGGGAATTGTGCAACAAATTATTAAAAAACATAGGTTGAATTTATCAATTGGTGAAGTCGAACAAATAATGGTGGAAAAAAATAAATTATTTGTGCATCTAATTAAGCATAACCTTACCCCCAATGATGTTATTAATGGTATCCGTCAATTGATTAATGATGCTATTTCTCGCGGTTTACAATTGGTTGCAATTAGTTCATCAGCTAATGCTGTGTTAGAAATGAAATGCTTAGGTTTATACAATAAATTTAGTTATGTTTCAAGTTACGACAAACCATTTTTAAATAGTCTTTCGCCACAAGAAAAGCAAACAACATCACCCTTGCTATTAGCGTTGAAAACATTAGGCATTAAAGCAAATGAATGTATTGGTTTAGAAGACCGAATTGATGGAATCATTGAATTTAAAAATGTAGGTATATTTTCCGTAGCTATCACTCATTATCATGAAGATATAAAAAAAGTATGTGATTACTGAATAGATTTACCCGAACAAATCAATTTGGAAGAAATTATTTTTAGTTACTATAAAAGAGATACGAGTGAAACTTAAGGTTACTTATTACTTTTGTTAATTTCTATCAATTTATCAAACATTTTTTCTTGAAGGATGAAGGTTTTTATGCCATCAAAATTATTATTTAATTTTTGTTTAATTTGGTCAACGCTTATTGCATAAGCACGAGCCATTTTTTCCAAGTGATTATTCAAATCTGCTTCAGTAGTGTCAATTTTTAAATCATCAATAATTTTTTCTATGCCAATAACTAAATGAAGATTTTTATCTGCGGATTCTTTAAGCGCTTTTTCAAAATCATTTTGAGTTTTATAGCCCAAATGGGTGTTGACATATTCCTCTAAAGACAAATTAGTTTGTGTAGCCTTTTTTTGTACGTCTTCGCGTAAACGTTTTATTTCAGAATCAAGTAATGATTGAGGAACATAAGAAAGTTTTGTATTAGTTATCAATCAGGTAGAAATTTGTCTAGTTGCCTTTTCCTTATTATGATATTTTTTATAATCTAATATTTGTTCACTAATATATTTGCGAAATTGTTCTGGTGTTTTAACATTAGGAATGGCAAAACGCGCAATGTATGTTTCATCCAAATGTGGTTTTTGAATTGTTTTAATATCATTAATTATTAATTCAAATTTTGCTTTTTTATCAGCCAAATGTTTTGTGTGATAATTCTTAGGGAAAGTAATCTCGATAGTTTTTTTCTCTCCTTTTTTTAAGCCAATCATTTGTTCTTCAAAACCGGGAATAAAAGCCTTCGAACCTATTTCCAATTCATGCCCTTTGGCTTCGCCACCAGCAAATGGTTCATCATTAACAAAACCTTTGAAATCAAAATTAACCATATCACCATGAGCAATTATTTCTTCTTCTTTGGGAATCAACATAATATCTTTTTTGGTATAGCGTTCAATTTCGCTATCGATTTCGTTTTTTTCAACTTTCGGTTCTTCGTAATCAATTTTAATTTTGTCATATCCAGTCAAAGTTACTGTTGGATATTTTTCAAAAATATAGATGATTTCTAGTTCTTTTGGTTTTACTTTTGATAAATCAATTGAAACCGCATCCTCAATTACTTCCTCAGGATTAAAATCCTTATCATCAATTAATAATTTGTAATTATGATCAATTGCTCTTTTTAATGCATGATTCATTATTTCTTGCTCAGAAATATGTTTTTTAGCAATTAAAGTTGGGATGTGCCCCGCACGAAAACCGTGAACTTTTAATTGTTTAGCCAAAATTTTAAACGAGTTTTCTTGAGCTTGAATTCAAAATTGCTCTTCACTACTAATAATATATTTAACTTTGTTTTTTATATCTTCTCTTTTGATTATTTTCATAATTCCTCTAAAGTATAGTCCAATAATTTTACACTAAATAATGCTGCAATTAATATCTATAGAATAGTTGTATATGTTCTCAGCAATTTTAGACTTATTTATTGCCTCGGTAAATTATTTATCAAATCCCCCCCCCATCGTATAATACTCTCATGCAACTTAGTAGGGGGGGGGATTAAATACAGTAGTGCAACTAGCGCTAATTTAATTCTTTCTCTAAAAACAAGAACATTACATTTGTAGTGTTCTTGTTTTTTGCTATTAATCATTAATCAAAAATCAAAGGTAACATTATGAAAAGAAAGAAAACATTAAAAAGTATTGCACTAATATTAGGGTTAGGAGCAATTGGTTCAACAATCGGTATCGGGATATCTAATTGCAGCAATAATAAGCCAAACCCTACACCTGTAGATGATAAATTTTGAATTGAAACTATGTGAACTAATACTTCAACCGGAGTCCTCCGAGATGCCGGAGATGAAGTTCATTTATTAGCACGTGGTGGTAAAGGAATCATTAGTTGATCCGAAACATCAATTGAAGGTATTGTTATTCAAGAAAAAGGTAGTTTTCATGATATGTTATACATAAGGGCAACACAAGATTTGGTAGCACCAGCAACACAATTGAATATTATTGCGACTGATGAAAACGATGCTGAATCTAGACACAACATTCCAATTTATGAACCTATATTTGAAAATGTTGATTTTGGTACCGAATACTTTTCTTTAACTACTACAACAAGTACAAATGATACTATTTTAGGGTTTAGTGATCGAGTAATTCAAGACCCTAGTTTATTAGATAATTTTAACGCTTTAGATTTTTCTGAACAAACAAATATTAAATATGTCGGTGGTACATGCAAATTTGCTAATAGTGTCTTTGCACACTGACAAGTGGAAAAAATTGATCTTACTGGCTTGAGATTTTTATATGGAAATTATTCATCAAAATTCTGCAGCGGTTATGATACTTTTAGAGGAGCTGATCTTTCTTCTTTAATTCAATTAAATTTTGGCAATTCTATATGATACAACACTAATTCTTTGGGATATGTATATACCGGTTCCTATACCTTTGCCGAAGCCAATCTAACCGGATTAAGGAGTTTGGATTTGTCAGAAGTAGCGTTTGCTGGCCAACAAATGGGCACACTTAATGTTCAAACAGCTTACCATACTTTTGAAAAAGCTAATCTATCTGAATTAAAGACTTTGAATTTGTCAGGAACAAAGTTTGCTAGTTATTATATGTCATCTTCTTCAAGTATTTACACTGCAAGTTACACTTTTAGCGAAGCTGACCTATCTGACTTGAGTAATTTGGATTTAGCAGGGGCAGTATTTGCTGATGCAGGTATGCATGAAAATGTTACCCAAACAGAAAATCTTAATCATCATACTGCTTACTATACTTTTTATAAAGCCGACCTATCTGGGTTAAGTAGTTTGAATTTGATAGGAGCAAAGTTTGCCGCTACTGAAGAGTTAAATTATGGTAGTGGTATGATGTATACTGCCGATGCAACTTTCAAAAATGCCAATTTATCTAACATAAGTACTTTGGATTTGTCAGGAGTAGAGTTTTGTGTCACTAATCAATCCAGTAATGCTGTCAACATAGGCATCATTACTGCTTGTGAAACTTTTGAATCGGCTACTCTATCTAAGATGCATACTTTAAATTTGGTTGGAACAATATTTGGTGCCATCAATATGATTCAAAAAAATACTGGTCAAAGTAATTTGTACATTGCTAATGAAACTTTTTATATGCCCAATATGGCTTATTTTTTTCTATTAAAAAATTTAGTTCTTCCATCATCCGTTTATTATCCTATTAACAATAGTTGGGTAAACACATTTAATTTTTACGACGATCCCATCACTATTCATGGGTATGCTTCCAAACCTAGCTGGTTTGGAAATTGATTTTCATATGCGAAATGAAGTGAAACGGAATAAACATCAAGAGATTACATAGCAATAGCCTTTAGTTCATTCACTTAATTAATGATTAAACCCAAATATTCATGTTTAAACTTAAATTAAATCCAACAGTTTCATTGTCCATTTGACAAGCGAGGTATGGATTTAATATAATTAGCGAGTCATGAAAGATAATCGGATTGATTTTATTATTAACCAAATTCAAACAAAAAGCATTGTAGTTGATGTGGGTAGTGATCATGCAAAGTTAGCAATCAAGTTGTTAAAAACAAAAAAAGCTATTCATGTATATAACATTGAACTAAATAGAGCCCCTTACTTAATTACAATTAATAACCTTAAAAAGAATGGATTGTTAAATCAAACTACTAATCTTCTTGGCAATGGATTACAAATGGACGAAATTAATGAACCAATCGATTATTGTGTGATTTCTGGTATGGGTTCCAATAATATTATTGATATTCTGCAACATAAAAGTAAAAAGATACACATAAAAACTTTTATTTTTCTACCAAATAATTATCCAAATATTTTAAGAAAGTATTTGAAAGAACAAAATTATAAAGTTCGATACGAGGATGTGATAAAAGAAGGCAAATATTATTACTCTTTAATGGTTGTATCTAAAAAACAAGGACTAATGATTAAGAATAAATATCAAACGTATTTTGGCCCTTACAACTTAAAATATCCAACACTTACTTTCCAACAGATGTACCAACAACGAGTTGATTACATTCAAAATAATAAACTTCACTTACATAACCAATTAATCAACCAAGAACTTAATTTATTGAAAGAACAAAAATATGAAAATTATTGAAATAGATAAACTTATTACTAGCAAATATCCTTTGAAACTTCAAGAACCATGAGATGAGTCAGGGTTTCGCTATTTAGTTGAACGTTCAACTATATTAACAGGTGTTTTTGTTTGCTTAGATTTAACCAAAGAAATTATTGAATCTGCTATTAAAAGTGAAATTAATTTTATTATTAGTCATCATCCTATCTTCTTGAAGAATAAAGAAGTAAAACCAACTAAATATGAACTTGAAATGTTAAAGATGTTAAAAGATCATAAAATTAGTTTCGCTAGTTATCACACCAATATTGATAACTCACCCAATGGGATTAATATGTTCATTGCTAAGCAATTAAATTTACATCAAATCAAAAATATCAATGGAACTGGAATAGTGACAGGTAAAATAAATTTTGCTTATCGTCCGAAAGTTTTTGCTTCTACTTTAAAAAATACTTTTGATTTGGAAAGAATTATTTATTCCAGTGAAGAATTGGTTAAAAATATTGCTATTTGCGCAGGAGCAGGTTTTAACAATTTACGGGAACAATTACCAAAATTAAAAGATATTGATTTATTTGTCACAGGTGATGTAAAATGACATGATTGACAATTTGCCAAGTTGCACAAAATTGATGTAATGGATGCTGGTCATGATTTGGAAAATACTTTCATTGAACTAATTACAGAATTAATTAGCGAAAATGTCAAATTAATAAAAATTCAAACATTACCAAACAAACAAGATATTAAAATTGTTATTTAAATCTTAATAGATTAATACCGATCGTTTCATCATATTGTCGAGCAAACTTTTTATCGTATTTGGTTAAAAAGAATTCACCAGTGACGGATATGATGGCAGATTTTAAATGGCCGCCAATAACATTTAATGAATCATCGCTTACATTTATATGCGCATGAAGAAAAGGCTGATTGTTTAACAAAGAAATATTACCAATTAAATTGGTTATTTCAAATGATTTTTTCAAAGTCGTGTAGCGATAGTTTTTTCTTTTTTTATTATAGACACCAATGACTAAATTATTGGTAGCACCAATACCTTGAAATTGACCGCTTGATATTTTTTGTTGTCTACAAAAAATGGCGATAGTTTGCATAATTTCTTCGCCACGTTCTAAGCGCAAACAATATTCATGTATGTTTATTCTTATATAATGCATATCTTATTGTTTATTAATGATAGTAGAAAAAGTAATATAAATCTCAATTATGAAACTCTCTAAGTTTGTGTCTAATGATGAAGTAGAATGTAAGGTGAATGATATTGAAACTTGAAAAGTTTCTTATGATGATAAAACCAAAAATGATGAATGACGTATCAAAGTTCTTGAAGTAATTGAAAAAAATTCTTTAATCAAAATTCAAATATTAAAGTCTAAAAAAGATCCTAAGATAACTGGTCATAAAATTACTGTCCGCTTTAAAGAAACAAAACTTTTAAATTAATATTGTTTTTCTAACATCATTTTGGTCATTGGACGGTAAATAATAATACATATTGACAATACAAATGCTAACGTAACCCCATAAATAGGCAAGTTGAATATAAAACTACCATATCAATTATTAGGTATTCACCATAAAACTCCCGCTAATGTATGAATAAATAATTTCAAAATCATTAATAAAGTTATCAAACTACTAAAAAGCAACATTTCAATAGGTATAGATTTTTTTTTCACTATTTTAATTATTTGATTTCAAAATAAAAAAGGTGTAAATATGTATAACGATAGAATGTATTCTAATAATAAATCTCAAAAATTTATGATTGATGGTGGGATTATTAATAATAGTCAAGGGGTGATCCCTCAAAACATTCACTTTCATTTGCCATCTTTGATAATCAACAATCCATAAATATAACCAACCAATTGTAGTTCCAATCCATAGCCATTTATTATGGGAACAAAATAAAAGACAACTTTTAATGTTAAAGTGACACTCATCAAAATGGCGGTCAATACTAGTCAATATATTTCGCTCTTATTATTTTGTTTATTGCTCATACAAAAAATCCTTCTATAAAATTACTTACAGAAGGATTTATTCAAAATATTGAACTCCCTCCGCGAGCATTACCTCGATCAGGTTTAAGGGTATTTCTCAACTAACCTTGCAATTAGTACCCCTGTTTAAAATTTTCAATGGGGCGTCTAATGGGACTTGAACCCATGAGTGCCTGAGTCACAGTCAGGTGCGTTAGCCAGCTTCGCCATAGACGCCATTTGTTTAATAGATATTATAACGAAGTAAATTTATTATGCTATTAAGTACAACAAATATGATAAGACTAAACGGGTCTCGTTTCCACCAAAAGCATCGCATCCACGGTATCAAATAAATCATTTTTTAGGATTTAAAGAATAATATCGTGTTACTCCAAACGAAATTTATGAAAAAAGTTGTAATTTTAACTGATAAATTATTGGGACAAAGTCGCTGAATTTTTACACAAAACTTTATACTTTGAATACATGTGGATAAAATTTTACTATATGTACACATGATTAAAACATTTAGATGAGAAGTTATAAAATATCCATATTAATTAATAATCAATGAGAAATTTAATTATGTTTATTCATTGTTTTTATTTTTAATGTTTATCTCAAACACTATTTAAGTGTTGGTAAAAATTTTACTAGTAAATTATAAATTTTTTGTGTTGATTCAACATTTAAGCGTTCATTTTTAGTGTGTACTTCCTGCATTAATGGGCCAATAGAGATACCAAGCATATCTGGTTTTTTGCTCAAAACAAAAGCTGGTTCTACACCTCCATTAATTAATACTTGTTTCGCTTCGCGCTTAAATATTTTTTTGTAAAAATTTTCATAAATGTCCGCTAATTTGTTTTCTTTCGGTAATCAACCTGAAACAAAGGCTGTTTGCTTAGCCTTACCACCTACACTATTAAATAAAGTTTTAATACGATTAGCATAACGTTTTTGTGCTTGATCGTAAGATGAACGCACCATAAACTTAGCTCAAATACTATGTGTTTTAGTTTCAATTAATCCTAAATTGCTAGAAGTTTCAGGTACATTATATTTTCAATTAAAAGTTTGCACTCCATTAGGTACCCCGGCATAAACACCAATAATTAAGTCAGAATTTTTAGGTGAAATCGGTAATAATTTTGTTTGAGAAGGTTTACAAATAATTTTAATATTCTTTTCCAAATGATATTCTTCTTGAATCATTTTTCATTCATGAGCAACTATTTCTTTAATCTTTGTTATATCTTTATTATTAACATTGATATCGGCAGCACATTCATAAGGTATATTGTTTTTGGCAACGCCAGATTTATCAACACTAATTAATAGAATCGGATATTCATTATGTATGAAGGTTAGAACATTAAAAATTTCTTTAATTGCGTTTATCCTCTTTTGTCCAATAGTTTGTCCAGAATGACCACCGATCCCATCGATCACTTCAATTCTTAGATTAGATGTATCCGGTTTTTTCTTAGTTTCTCTTTTAAAAAATAATTCTGCTTCGATATCAATATTACCAGGACAACCAATGCAAACCTCTTTATCATCTTCGTTGTCAAGGTTAATCATATATTTAGCATGAATCTTATTCATATCAAATGCTTGAATACCCACCATACCAATTTCTTCGTCAGCAGTAATTAATGCTTCTAACGGTCCGTGTTTCAATGAACGATCGGCAAAAATAGCCATAATGATAGCAACTGCTATACCGTTATCAGCACCTAGAGTAGTTTTATTCGCATATATCCAACCTTTATCAATCATAGTTTGAATGGGATGTTTTAAGAAATCATGTTTTGACAATGGGTCTTTTGAACCAACCATGTCAGAATGTCCTTGCAATAATACAGTTGGTAGTTTTTCATAACCAGCATAGGCAGGCTTAGTGACAAAAATATTATTTGCTTTATCTACATATGGTGAATATCCTAATCTCTCTAATTCCGTTTTCAAATATTGAGTGATTTCATCAGTATGTAATGATATATGAGGGATTTGGCAAATACGCTCAAAATATTCTCATACTTTTTGTGGTTTTAAATTTTTTATATTCATAAGTGTTTGTATTATATAAATAAGTTAACTTAACATGCGAATTTACGATTGAAACGAACTAGAACAGATTGCTTTCGAATTAAAAAATAATAAAGCTGCTATTGTTGAGACTGACACTGTATTGGGTATAGTTAGTCTTAACCCTAATTTGATTTACACCATAAAAAAACGTAATCGTAATAAAAAATTAATATATTTTATAGATTCAATTAGTGAAATTAAAAATTTGACTAAAATAGAAAAATATATCTTGAAAAAATATTGACCAGGTGGTTTAACAATCATTAAAAATGGTATCGGTTATCGCATGCCTAATCATCCAAAATTATTAAAATTAATTAATTTAACTAACGGAATGTACTCTTCTAGCGCTAACCTTTCTAAACATCAACCCATTTATGATGCACAAGAAGCTATCACTGTATTTAAAAAACAAAACTTTAATTTAGTTATTGTCAAAGGACAACAACAAAGTGAAGCACCATCCACTATTATTGATTTTGATAAAATTAAAGTGTTACGTATTGGTGTAATAGACCCAAACCCAATTATCAATATTTTATCGAACAATAGAAGTACATAATAAATCTACATCAAATTAGTGAAAGCTTTAATTTGCTGGTAAACTGGTGACTTTATAATCTGTAACTTTTATGAAATTAAATTTGATTTTCCTCCTTTTGAAACGGATTAGTTTTTATTGTTAAAATTACATTTTAGTACATAATTAATTTGTCTTTTGTGAGATAGTTGTTAATATGAAAATTCATAAACCAGTTTTTCTTAAATTAGTATGTGCTTTATCAGCTTTAACTGGTAGTTTTGGATTAGTTTTTGGTTTGGCGGCTTTAAACAACACTAGTTTATTTGTTGATTTTGATCATCCTACAAACACAATTAGTTATTTTGACGAGACACCACAAGAAACGAAATGGAATGTTGAAGGGAGCGATAAACCTTTTGAAACATCAGGTAGTGCTGTTTCGCTGGATAATCAAACCAATAAACAAGACAAATTTAATTTTGCAGCCTTAGTGGTTGATGGTGCGACACATCAAGTATTGGATAAAAGTTTTAATCAAAGTGGTTACCAAGGATTGGTGGATTGAATTTGAACCGACGATTGATATCACAACCGTAATCACATAAATGTATCTGAACCTGCTACACATTATGATAATAACAAACCTGGTTCTGGAAATGGTGTTAAGCCATCTACAGATAACGCAAATGATTTTTGAATAACATATGAAAATTTGATAAAGAATGGTTGTAAAAGTTTAGTCTTGCCAGGTTACATGCATCAAAATGGTTTACAAAATTTCGAAAATAAATCAAAAGATACTTATCTCAATGCAGGTTATATTCTTTTAGACGCCAACGAACCTAATGACAAGAACATAGCCTCGGTTATTTTTCGTTCAGATGAAGCAGCATTTATGAGCGGAATCGCTACTTGTCAATATTTAAATGATAATTTTGACGAATATAAGAGTGGTGGATTACGTGTGGGAACTTTTGGTGGAATTGCAATCCCGTCAGTCACTATATACATGGGTGGGTTTGAATACGGCATCAAAATTTGAAATGACAATATTAATGCAATTGCCCAAAGCAAAAAATGAGAAAATCCCGATGAACATAAGGTAAATATTATTAATTTAGGCACAAAAGACTCGTGGTTTAGCAATTCTTTTTCAATTGGAGACGGTAATCCAATTGCAAAAAGTTTACTACAACGTGGTGCTGATGCTATTTTACCTGTGGCCGGGCCACAAACAACCGATACAGTACGGCAAATTAAAGCTTCAGGTTCTAATTGCATAGTTGTGGGAGTGGATACTGCACAAGAAAACGACCCCACATCAAATGAAACTAGTAAATATACCGATGTGTCAGGCAACAATCAAATCATTAAATTTTCGGCTACTAAAAATATTGCCGATATGACATCTAAAGTGCTTTCTTTAGCCATGGCCCATTTATCAGTAGATGAAGACGATCAAAATGTAGGTTCATGAGGATGGTTGACAGTTGGCGATGTTAACAATAAGGGAATTACACCAAGCGAAGGAGCCTTTCCTTATTTAATAGAATTTATTGAAAATGCCACCGGCGCTTTGCCACCTCAACCAACTGAGGACCCATACGATTATATTTTGACAAAATTGGCTAATTTTAGTGATGACGAAATTGATTATTTTGATCAAAACCATATTTCTAATAAAGATTTCATGCAATTAAGGATTTAATATGGTTGTTCTTCATCATAATAATAAATTTTTAAAAAATCATATTAAAGAAAATTATGGTAAAACTAAATTTGCAGTAGAAATGTATGATATTAATAAAACATTTGCCAACGGTTCCATTATTGCGAATGAAAATATTACTTTAAAAGTTAAAACTAATACTATTCATGCTATTATTGGCGAAAATGGTGCTGGTAAATCCACATTAATGTCAATTCTCTTTGGTATTTATCAATCTGATAAAGGCTATATTAAAATTAATGGTGAAAATGTTAATTTTAATTCGGCACAGGACGCGACTAAGGTTGGCCTTGGCATGGTTCACCAACACTTTAAATTAGTCCAAGTTTTTACATTATTGGAAAATATTGTTTTAGGCGCAGAAATTACCAATCGATTTGGTCTATTAAATAACCATCATGCCGAAACTAAAATTCAAAAGTTAGCATGTAAATATAATTTAAAAGTAGATTTACATAAAAAAGTTTCGCAAGTTAGTGTTGGTCAACAACAACGAGTCGAAATTCTCAAATTACTTTATCGTGATTCAGATATTTTAATATTTGACGAACCAACAGCCGTTTTAAGTGATACCGAAATTAAAAGTTTTTTAAAAATGTTATTACAGTTTAAAAAGCAAGGGAAAACCATCATTATCATTACCCACAAATTAAATGAAATAAAAGAGGTAGCAGATGAAGCTACTGTTATAAGATTAGGTAGGAAAATTGCTGAGTTTAATATTTCAAAAACAAGTATTAGTACTATGGCAAATGCTATGGTTGGGCATCAATTAAAAGAAGAATATAACTCTATGCTAACATACAAATTTAATCAAAAACCAATAGTATTACAAGTAGATAATTTACATGCTCATCGTATATCCACCAACAAAGTAGAAGCATTGAAAGGCATTTCCTTTAAAGTGCACGCCGGTCAAATTTTAGGTATCGCAGGTGTTGAAGGCAACGGTCAAACAGAACTAGCACTAGCAATTGGTGGACTACTTAAACCGATTAGTGGCGATATTAAATTAGTGGATGCTGCCCAAAATAACAAAACACATTACCTAAATCACTTAACAGTTAAAGAAATTTACAAATTAGGAATATCACATATACCAGAGGATCGTCACAAATATGGTTTATTATTGGATGAAACAGTTGCTTTTAATTGTGTGACCCCACAAATTGATGAAAAGCCATTTTCACGTTTTGGTTTTTTAAACAAAAAAGCGATTTCGCAATATGCTAATAATATTTGTGTTAAGTTTGATGTTCGTGGATCTCATAGTGGTAAATCATTGGCTCGTAGTTTATCCGGTGGGAACCAACAGAAATTGGTTTTTGGCCGTGAGATTAGTCGCCCCCACAAGTTAATTATTTATGTTCAACCAACCAGAGGACTAGACATTGGTGCAATTCAATCTGTTCACCGTCATATTGTGGAAGATGCCAAAAAAGGAGCGGCAGTTATTTTAATATCATACGAATTAGATGAAATATTTAAAATAACTAGCGACATCATGATTATGTCACATGGGCATGTTGTATATTATGGTTCAACCCAGTACACTACCCGTTCAATGGTGGGGCATTACATTGGCAATCACAAACATGCGAGTGGATAGTTATGAAATTAATGTTGAGGTTCCATAGGGATAAATTCCTTCATAGTGATAAAAGGAAAAAAAGTTTAAAAAATATTTTAATTTCTATTTTTACAATCATTATTTCAATGATGATAGCTTTATTTATAACTTGTATCATTTATCGAGATACTTCTTTATTTAGTAAAATTTTTATTCAATTTTTTAAAGCACCTTTTTCAAGTCATGCTATTGTTAACAACACCGTCGGCACAATCGCTATTTTTTCAGTTGCTGCTGTAGCATTTTTGATCGCCATGAAATGTGGTTTATTTAACATAGGTATTTCTGGTCAAATGATGTTCGGTGGAGCAATTGCTACTATTGTGGCACAACATAGCATACATTTACCCAATGGTTTAAGCCAATTATTATTATTGCTCATTAGTATGGTTGCAGCTTGCAGTGTAGCTACTTTAATCGGTATTTTGAAAGCTTTCTTAAATGTAAATGAAGTGGTATCTAGTATTATGTTTAATTGAATTATTTATTTTATCGCTACAATGATGGTTGCAAAATTGTGTGCAATAAATTCTGACAATTTATACACAATGGATTTGAGCCATTTAAATGGCAATAACACAGGTAATTTGGTATTGCAAACT
Source organism: Mycoplasmataceae bacterium (assembly GCA_031258945.1). Classification (GTDB taxonomy): domain Bacteria; phylum Bacillota_I; class Bacilli_A; order Mycoplasmatales; family Mycoplasmoidaceae; genus Malacoplasma_A. The sequence goes on from JAIRME010000026.1 coordinate 24,374, forward strand.
TCCGATGGTAATTCTTGATTACCATTGATTATCTTAGCTATCATCGTTGTTGTTTTTGCCGTGATTTTGTTAATGTATACTACTTTTGGTAAAAAAATAATTAACACCGGAATGTCTACTTTCGCCGCTAAGTATGCCGGCTATTCTGTTAAATTAAATCAAATATTGGCAATGAGCATCTCAGGAGCAACGGCTGGTATATTAGGGATGATGGTTTATTTAGGGAACGGCACAACGATGCCTGTCCAAGTTGCCGCTAAATCTATTCCCCAACAAGGGTTCACTGGGATATCAGTAGGATTAATCGCTATGTCTAATCCTTGAGCAATTTTACCAATTGCTTGTTTGTTTGGAATGATTGATGGATCCAAATCAGCACTTTCAACGATGTACGGTGTTGACCCTTCCATTTCTGATGCCATTTTTGGGATCATTGTTTATGGAGCAGCAATTATTAGCATTTTTTATTTTCTTGTACCTTTTAGATGATTTATCAGAATTTTTAAAGGAAAAACATATGCCGATAATTATCAGCATTATGTAAATCATATTAATCAGCATGCTGATGATGCTAGTAGTATTATTTATTACTTGAAGGAAAAAAGCTTAGGCAAGATATCTAATGATTACTTTGATCAAAAGTTATTAAATGAAAAAATGAAACAATTCAACATTAGAACATCGGGGAAATTGTCTAAAACAAAATATCGTATTTATCGCAATAAAATTTACCAAAAATATGAACAACTTAAACAATACGATAAACAAATTTTTTTAAAGAATAATAAACAATCAAATAAAGGTGGTTAACAAATATGGTAGATATGGGGATATTATTTGATGGTTTTTTAATGTTTACTGCGATATTATTAGCAGGTTCGTTAAGCGGTTATTTGTCCGAACGAGTAGGCATTGTTAACATTGGAATAGATGGGATGATGTGTATTGGTGCATTATTTTTTGGAATTTATTCCTCCCCTATGCTTGGAATGTCTGATTTAGGATTTGGAATGCTGATTTTTCCCATTTTTTTAACAATGATTTCTACAACACTAATGGGTGCATTACATGCCTTTGCTACCATCAAGTTAAAAGCTAACCACATCATTTCTGGTACAGCCATTAACATGATGGGTTTGTCTTTTGCTACTTTTTTAAATAGTGCTTTAGCTAATTCGCTTTATAACGGTGCTACTAAATTGCAAAGTGGTTTCGTTAGTTTTGATTATTTAGGGAACGGTATTTATTTGTCGTCTATTATTTTATTTTCCATCATACTAATAATTGCAGGTTGCATATATATTTTTATGCGTTACACCAAAATCGGTTTAAGATACAATGCTATCGGTGAAAACCCTAATGCAGTAGACGCGCAAGGAATCAACGTCATAAAGTATCAATGGATTGGCGTTTTATTATCTTCAGCCATGGCGGGATTAGCAGGGGCATTGTTTTTATTTAATGCAGGCCAATTTGCAGGCAATACAGCGGGACTAGGTTTTTTGGCATTAGCTATTATGGTAGCTGGTGGATGGAAAATTGAATGGATTACACTAATTTCAATTTGTTTTGCTTTGTTTACTTCGCTTTCATCTACCAACATATTAACTAATATGGGTGTTCCAAAAGAAATTGCATTCTCGCTTCCTTATGCAATAACCATTGTTGTTTTAATCGCATTTTCTAAACGTAATATGGCTCCTGCTCATGACGGAATTCCGTTTGATAAAACTAAACGTTAATCAATTTTTTTTGTATTACGAGCTTCACTCATAATTTCGTTTAAACGTTTGGTATTAATAATTTCTTTTGTGACATAAGTATTGTTCACAGATTCATCTTCGTTAAAAAAAGCATGACGAATATTAGTAATGATGTTATCGACATTAGCTTGGATGCTAATTTTGTTGTAATAATCCGAAATCAAAGCCACATTTTGGTGAATTAAATGATTTTTAAAAGCGGTTATACATTGATTATTGATGGTATTTAATGCATAATAATAAACCTTTTCAATATTAATAATTTTTAAAAATTCCATAAGTTTTAAAACGGCATTATATTTATTATCAGCTTTATCGGTTACAACAAAATATGAATGTTGCCCTGCCATTCCGCTAAAATTCCAATCTTTGTTGACGGCATTAAAACTATTTAACGCTTTAAGCATATGTTTGCGCTCTTTGTGGAAGACCAAAATACTATGTACGATTGTAGAATCAACAAATTTGATGATCTTATTGTAATCATTTGTATATGGTAATGGTAAATAATGCTTTTTATTAAGCGATATGGCATTAATTAAATTTAGGCTATAAGCATATTCGCGTTGACTGCCTGAAATCAATACCAGAGAATTTTGCATAATGGCATAATGTACCACGGCTAGCACTTCGTCACGATTCATGGAATTATCATAAATGACTTTTCCCTGTGTGATATCATAAATACGTGCACCATTATCGCTCACGATAAAACCTTTTTTTAAACCAATATCTTTAATCATTTTTTTTAACAATGATAAAGTGGAATGGCTTAAAATTACGGCATTTTGGTATTCAGCTACATTTTTTAGTACTTTGGCTAAACGACCAATCACTAAATCTTTAGTAATTTCGTCATTACCAGGGTTGATATCTATGATAAATAGTTTATCACCTTTATTATTTGAATTAGTTAGGATAGCCATTTTATTTGTGTTGAATAATCTGCGTTTGCATTAATTTTAGAAAATCTTTAAACGATATTTCTATGCTGTTTTGTTCCCCATATTTACGATATGAAACAGAATTATTTTTGACTTCATTGTCGCCAATAATAATTTGATACGGAATTTTTTGTATTTGTGCATTACGAATTTTTTTAGCAAGACGTTCATCGCTATTATCAAACGCTACTCGAATTAAATTTTGTTCTAATTGATGCGTAATTTTTTCACAGTATATTCCGTGTTCTAACGGATTAACAGGAATAATAGCAACTTGAACAGGAGCTAATCATAATGGGAAAACTCCTTTGTTTTGTTCCAATAAAATGGAAAGAAAACGTTCAAGAGTCCCAATTACACTAGCGTGAACTAATACTGGTCTTTGGTTTTGCCCTTTTTCATCTTTGTATTGCAAATTAAAACGTTCAGGTAACAAGAAATCTAACTGAATAGTGTAAGCAGTAATTACTCTGCCTAGAGCGGTTTTCACTTGTAAATCTATTTTTGGTCCATAAAAAGCGGCTTCACCTATTACTTCTTTGTATTGAATTTTTAGTTCTTTTAACACATTACGTAGGCTATCTTCTGCATTAATTCACATTGATTCGTTATCAAAGAATTTTTCATGATTATTTTTATCATGCAACGCTAAGTCGACTGAGTATATCTTTACATCAAAATTATTGCTTGCCTCATCAATAATTTTGTAACAACGCTCTACCACGCTTTTAATTTGATCAGGAGTGCAAATGATATGAGTGTCAATCAATTGCATACTACGAACACGCTCTAAACCGGTTAACGAACCAGAAGATTCATAACGATGAAGTATGGCGTGTTCAGCAACCCGAAATGGTAGTTCGCGATATGAACGTGGTTTTTGTTGGTACACTAATAGATGATGTGGGCATGTCATCGGTCTCAAAACATGAATGTCACCATCTACGTCCAAAGCAGGGAACATATTTTCACGATAGTGAGATCAATGTCCGCTAGTCTCAAATAAGGCCTTAGTACCTAGTATAGGAGAGTTAACAAATGAATAACCATTGCGTTGTAAGAGATTATGAATATATGCATCAATTTCATATTTGATGGCAGCACCTTTGGGTAATCAAATCGGTAAGCCTTGCCCCGCCATCAAATCAAAAGTAAATAATTCTAATTCGCTGCCCAATTTGCGATGATCTCTTTCTTTTTGTTCATTCAAAATTGTCTGGAATGTTTTTAAATCAGTTTCTCTTTCAAAAGCTACACCACTAATGCTTGACAATTGCTGGTTTTTAGCATCAGCTTTTCAATAGACGCCTGAAACATTTAATAACTCAATAACTTTAATATTGGACAATTTAACAATATTAGTTTTTTGACAAATATCTACAAAATCATTACCAAGCTTAATTATTGGAATTTCGTCAAAAGAATTAATAAGTTCCAATTTATATTTTTCGTTCGCAAATAGTTTATTGGCCTCTAATTTATCAATTGTTTTATAAGTTAATGTATAGTTGCGGTCAATATTTTTGTACATTTGTTTTAAAATTTTTGGCAATTCTTTAATAGAAATAGGAGTGTTAATGGCAAAACTATATGAAAAACCGTTATCATCCACAATACTTTCACCCAATACAACTTGTGGGTATAAATCTTTAACTGATTTAGCTAACAAAACGCTAGCTAATGCATTTAGATTGTGATTAATCTTCATGTATAACCTACTGTTCTAATGGTTCAATTTTATTAATTTCCACTAACATTTTATGGATATTAAATTTTTTAACTCTAAAAATAGTTAAAGAACCAAATATTTTAACTTTTTTATCCACAGCGATCTGATCAATAAGGTCTCTTCGATCAGAATTAATTAATGTTTCAAATAATCTCGTTCTTTCTACCCCTGCAAAAGTAACATTTTGTTTAATCATTACAAAGTTAGTTCCGCGTTCAGATGTACGTATTTCAGCAACCGTGCCAGATAATTCAACTTTATTTACAAATTCCATATTTTTTTCTCTTTAAGTCGTTTGTTGACTTTCCTCATTTTGAATAATTTTTTCAACTTGAATCGATATCTTTCATTCGTTTGTTTTTTTGGAAAGATAAGTTCTTAATTGTCCTTCTACCGTTATTACTGCCGAAGGATTTTTTTCCACAATTGCCGCTAAATCTTTCGCTAACGGTTGATTCGCATACAAAGGGAAATAATTAGCTCATGTAAATTTGTTGACTTTACGTTCTTGCTTAATCGTAACAAAAAAACCAGCATCTTTCGTTTGACCTCAAGTACTTCTAACAACTTGACCTTCAATTAGCACTTTATTTAACATTTTTAAACCTCAAGTGGACTATATTATACTTATTTCTCTATAATTAGCAATTATGAAAAAACGAATTGGTGTTTTAATTGATTCTTCATGTACATATGACGAATCATTTATTAAGAAACACGAAATTGAAATTATTCCATTAACTTTTTCTAACGAAAAAAATCAAGTCTATGATGATGACAATAAATCTATTACTCGTGATAAGCTTCTAGAAAGCCTAGATCAAAAGAAAATATTTAAAACTAGTGCCACCCCAATTGGTAAATTAATTAGTAAAATTGAAAAAATGTTAGAAAAATATGAGCAAGTTATTTTTCTACCTATTTCTATTGGGCTATCAAGTCAATATATGCAGTCATTAATTGCTCAACAAGATTTTAGTGGAAAATTTTTCCCGATTCGTTCTACTAGTGCAGCTGCCGCTAACGAATTTATTTTATATAGAATCATAGAATTAATTCAAACCAACAAAAGTATTGATGAAATTATTAACACAGCAGAAAATTTATATAAGTCTATTGATACCTATTTTTCATGTGAAGATTTAAGCGGTATGTCATCTGGCGGTAGAGTGACAAAAACTATTATGAAAGTTATTAAATTATTTAAACTTAAACCAATTATTCAATTAGATAATAAAAATCAATATGGTGGAGTTGGTAAAAATTATCAAACGATCATTAAAAAAATTATCAAATCCATTAATGAAGATTTTAATCATCAATTAACTGCCAACACTATTAAACATGTAGCTGTTTACTATTCAGGTTATTCGGAAGAAAAAAAGAATAATATTTTGAGCTCTGTTGCACAAGGATTCAAGATTCCAAGAGAAAATATTTTGGTTCGTTGGGTTCCTAATGCTATTTTAATTCATGCTCATAGAGGTGCATACGGTATTAGTGTAGAAACTACCATCCAACGAAAAATAAAAATTATGGAGGAATAACTTAATTTCGATTTATATGTCAAATCAATTTTCTATTGATTAATGTGGCAAGCATTAATGAACCAACTGTTAAAGTAATTGATAATGGCAACCATATCAAAAAAGCATATATTGGTTGAACATAGTTTCAATTGGAGTGGTAGTCGCCTGGTGTTCCAGAAAAAGGCGAAGCTAAACAATAGTTGTAATTAGCTCTAAAGACGAAAGCAAAACTCATAGTTATTAACGAAAAAATACTTGTGCTAAGCAAACCTTGAACAATATCCTCGTATTTCAATTTAATGACTCTTCAAATGAACAATCACAAAAATGAATAGAAAACTAAATAATGTGTAAGAAATCCGTGAATAGTGTTGTATGAAAAATTTGTGTATAAATCATCAAAGTCTACCACAAAATTTGGAGCAATCATTAAACTCAAAAAAATAATCCCTCCTAACATCAAAAAATTTATAAAAGATAACTTATTAAACATCGTTTCTTTTTTAGAAAAAGCAAATCCAACTAGTGTAAAAATAGCATAATCCGAATAATGAAATGGCAAAACATCAGGTTGAAAACTATCTGGTTTAATAACATTAACAATTAATTTAATGATTTCTAAAAGAAGAAGTCCCCCCCCCAACTATTTTAAGAGGGAAAATTATTGCAGTGTTTTCGTAGGGAATAATTTGAGTGCGACTTTTTTTATTTTGCCATATTCCTCACATAAATAATGGATAAGCGATAACCAATGTTATAGCAAAGAAAATTAAAGTAGGAATGGTTCATGGGATATGCATATCAATGATAAAGTGCTTAAATAACTATCTTTCAATTCTTGCCATGCATTATACATGATGGGGGGGGAAATAATCAAGTAAATGATAATCCATCAATGTCAGACAAATTATTTTAG
>JAIRME010000014.1 GCA_031258945.1 Mycoplasmataceae bacterium
ATAGATGCATTATATATTACATGACAACCTTAATTTAATAATTGTTTTGTTTCAATCATTCATACATTTTTTGATATTTTTCATGAATCATGGGATATTCTTTTTGTTTTTTTAATTCATCACCCAAGTTATCTTTGGCGATGTAATTTTCTCATAAGAATTTAAAAAAAATAGCGTAATGGTTAGATACAAGTGATTCATCCTTTTTTATCGCTTGAAATGCTTCAGTTGCATAATGTAATAAACCAATGGTTTTATCTTTAATGTCGTGAGTATTGGATAATGAATTCACATTATCTCGTCGATAAACATACAACGGTTCATCTATTACATAAATACTTTTAGCCTTGGAAAAAACTAAAATATGAAAATACAAATCCTCTCCGTATAAACGACTATCTAAATAAAAGATATTATTTTTAATTAAAAATTCTCTTTGATAACAATTACTTCACGAAGTAGGGCTTTTCTTAAAAATATTATGATTTTTATTGACATTAGTTAACTCATAGGCATTTCATCCATCTTTTGTGTTTACAGGTTTGACAATTTTATTATTTATGCTCCATAAACAGTTAAAGGATAAGAGATTTAGATTGGGAAATTGTTGCAGATAATATTCCATAACTTCTAAAGCATTTGAAACAAGAAAATCATCGTCATCACAAAATACAATATATTCCCCACTAGCATGTTTTATCCCGATGTTTCTAGAGGGGCCTAAACCAATATTAGATGGATTATTAATTAGTTTGATGTTTATATCCGTAATGGTATGTATATACTCATTCATTTCATTTGATAGAAAACCATCATTAATAAATATCAGCTCAAAATCTTTGTATGTTTGATTTTGAATTGATATTAAACATTCAGATAAGTAATTAATTTGTGAATTATATACAGGGATAATGATACTAAATTTCATTAATTAAGCAGCAGTTCATTCGCTAGGGAGCCCTTTGGTTTTAAGAAACGATAGTAAAGTAGAACTAGAAAGAGCAGGATTTAAATTTTGGACAGCACCACTTGTGTCAAAAATTTGATTATCAGATGTAAATGCTAAACTATCAAAATCTAAATCACTTGTACCCCCATAAACACAAATGATTGAATTTACTTTCGCTGTTGTAGACATGCTTTTATAAAATGACTGACTTTGTATTTTTTTAATTGTATTAGGGATAGTTAGTGAGCCTTCAATATTTACTCCAAAACTATGATAGCGTGGAAAAGAACAAATTTCATTAATAACATAACGTTGTAAATCAGAGGTTTTTTTTATAAACTTTGGTATTATTAAATTAGAAGCATCAAAAGTTGATGAACTAACAAATTGAATGGGTGCATTATTCTCTAAACACTCAGCGTTAACGATAGACTCCCCATTATTGTTCCCTACTCAATCACTACCTGTGTCATTGCCCACATAATCTGTTGGGTCAATTCAAGATGGCTTATCTTTAGCACACGAAGTGAGAGAAAAAGTTAGAGTACTAATCCCCCCCCCAACTAAGATTATTGGTATAAGAGTAACTATTATTTTTGTTTTTTTCATATTTTTCTCACCCTTAAGGTTCCACTGAATGAATTATATATTGAACAGGCACTTCCCAAAATATAAAGTTACCATCTAATTCAAAATAGCTTTTCTTTATAATATAGGTTATGAAGATAAAGAAATATTTATGAGCATTGCCTTTAACAATCATAACTCCAACTATTTTTTTGAATGTGAGTTGCTCCTTTAAAGAAATTGAAATTCTTTTTGTGGATACACAACTTTACACTGACGATACATTATTATTTTCTTTTCAAAATGTTAAAAAAACCGACAATATCACATGTACATCAGAATACGATGATCAACCGACACATTATGGCTATTTTTCCATTAGCCCTTATGATAAGAAATTAAACGAAATTGTATTAACACGTACAGATGTTCAAATTGATGACGAAATAAAATGCCCAATAACATTTTGAAATAACGGTCAACTTGTACAAACTATACAAATTACATTGCCCCCAACTGAAATAATAGATTACAGTGGTTATATCAACGACCGCACTGTTTCTTTAATGTACTACCCTGATCTGAGTCATATAACAAGAGGCACAGGTTGGATCATTAATAAAATTGATGACCAACAAACTAATAACTATCGATATTGATTAGCTACAAATTTTCATGTGATTGCATCTTTACCTAAAACAACTGCACTTTTTTATGGTTCAACAGATGATACAGAAGGTAGCCAAATTAACTATAGAACAGGATACACAAGTTTTACAGATTTTACTATTGATAAAAATCTTTACTCAGATACAACAACCGTTACTACTGGGGGTATTACTGGTAACCCAGGAAATGATATGGTAGTCATAGATGTTGATTTTGGTTCAAGCCCTAGTGGTACAATGAAAGCTAAACTAGATAAATTGAATAATGAATGAACCAATAGTGGTGAAACTGGAAAAAGACACATAAATACTTTTGCAAATTTTAATAATTATCAATTAACTGGTACTTATCGTTGAGGTGGCTACCCGGTACAAAATTGTGCAGATGTAAATTTAAATAATAACTCATACGCTGAATGACATACTGATGAAATCTTTGATGCACAAGAAAAAGTGGGGGGGGACACTAGTAAAAATTATTGTCATGGAATTGAATCAAATATATATGGTTCTGTAGTGGATGTCAGTCCACAAATTTATTCAGACTACAATAAATTTGATTCCAAAATGGGTGCGGGTGCTAGTGGTAGTATGTTAATTGATCATAACAAAAACATTGTAGGTATATATTGAGGAGGGCTCAGTCAAACTTCAATCTTTTACCCATTTTTCGACATTTTTAATAACTCAGATTTTAATTACTCAGGCACCCCTGATACATTTTTAACTAATTACATGTACAGTTAATCTAAAAGTAAATTAAGTAAGGTGTTTATTCTATCGTTGTGTTTTTAATTGAAGTAATCTAGATTTAATTTTGTGTTTTTGTTTATTGAATTTAGCATTAGTTTTATGTTTCAGTGTATCTAATCTAGACAGTTTGCGTTGATATTTAATTAATCCGTAAGCATTTTTCTTTTGATTTAATGATTTTAATGATTGATTAATATAGGCTATTTTACTTTGATAAATTTCTGAATAATGTTTGGAAGCGTCTTGGATATTGTGTAATTTATGGTTATAAAAAATCTGAGGATTAATATTTTTATCTCGGCGTACTTTAAGTTGCCCATCTACAATAAGAACAGACCATAAAACTACAATCATAGCAATCATAATAAAAGTGCCAGAATTAATGCCCCCCCCAATACTACCGATAGATTTAGTTCCATACATGATCCACCCAAATATTGGTATTAAAATGTAATCTGACTCACCATAAGAATTAGCAGATATAGCAGTAGGCACGGTACCCCCTGTTCATTGTCAATATTGGCTATTGTTATACCAAGCACCTCCGGTTGGTGCTGGTGATAAAGTATTTCAAGTCACAATCAAAATAATAGGTAATAAAGATACCACTAATCCTACGACAAAACCAGCTAATAAACAACCTAACAAACCACCACGCATATTACCAAAAATACCAGCAATCCCTCCTAAGAAAAAGAAAATGGTGACGCTTGGTAAAATAATGGTAGAAAATAAAGCTGAATCCATTGCATGAAAAACAAACGAAATACCCATAGTCACTGTGGCACCAATAAATGACGCTAAAAATCCAAGCAAGACAGCAATTGGTTGTGTTTTTAAAACTAAAGATGCGTCTACACTCATTTTAGCGCCCACAATGAATCGTTGCGAAATACCTTTAATGCATTCACGTAATTCATTAACCATCATAGTAATACCTTCAATTAATACTAATAAACCAGCAGTAAACATAAATGCGTCCACCACCAATACTACCCCCAAAGATTTTAAACCGGTGGGTGAATCTTTAATTCAATTTTCAGCAGCAGAAGAATCCTTAATATAAGCTGTAACAAAAACGATGGTAAATAATAATGTCATTACTAGAATGATAGTAACATTAGAATTTTTTAAGAACTGCATTCAACGAGGTAAATGCATATTTTCTGTGGATGTGTATTTACCTTTTTGCATCTTACCGCATAATTTACCTACTCCTTGAGCCAAAGAAAAACAAAATAAACCATGATGACATAAATTTAAACTCTTATCCTTCATTAAATCATATGTAACTTTGGTGGTCAAACTAGGTGCTAAAGTGGTGTATACCGCAATCAATGCCGCCCCAATAACAGCAATAATTAATCCTTGTTTATCCAAAGCAATGTCGCTGACTCCGTTTGGGGCACATAACATATACATCGCTGTGAATCCAACACAAAAATACATAACTATATGAGTAGATAGATAAATATTTTTAAATCTTGTAGTTCCTGCCAACAATAAATTAAATAAGATGGCTAATAGTAACATGATAGAAGTCACCGCCGCAATATTAGCAGTATTATTCATCATGGCTATGGCAAAGGCATCACTACCAGCTACCGTTCCACCGGACCCACTACCAACTATGATTCCAAACATGTTTTTAAAATCAGTCATAGCTGTACCAATCGCCCCTCCTCCTAATGAAAGAATAAAGAAACCTAATATAGTTGTGAAGGTAGACACAATGGTTTGCATGAAAGTTCTTCTTAAAAGAATAGAACCAAATAATGCAAATAAACCTACTACGAGTCCCGCTGACCCAAAAAAACTTTGTATAAAATTTAATAATATATTCATAACATTCCCATTGTGATAATCATAACTATCTTATTATAATTTTGACTAATAAAAATGGTAGTATTATTCTTTTAAGTTATTCAGTTTGATGATATTGTCAAGCCTAGTCATAATAATTCGGTTAAATTCTTCTTGCTTGCGATTAAATGCCTCTTGTTTACGGTTAAATTCTTCTTGCTTATCAAAACGAATGATAATTTCCTTGTAAAAATTCAAGAATCATGCTGGTGGAGTTGAAGTAACTGATGGCTTGCTCATTCAATTAATGGTAACATATTT
>JAIRME010000031.1 GCA_031258945.1 Mycoplasmataceae bacterium
AAACGTCACCATTATTAATGAGATTTCTTTAACAAACACTTGGCCTTTGACAAATTTGTATCTACCGAGCAGTTCTCAACCATATGATTGAATAAATACTTTTAATCTTAATGATGGAGATTATAGTTCTCTTACAATTCATGGTTATGATAGTTGCCCGGAATGATTTAGTCCAAATAAAGAAGAAACACCTCCTGGTTCAATTTGATTTCCAAATGCGAAATGAAGTGTTGACTAAAACCTTAGTACAATACGAATATTTTTAACATTCCTCTTTTATTTTATCGTTTTGTAGTAATTATCATATTTTTGACAAAGTCAACAATAAGAGAAAAAATTTAAAGATCACGCCTATGTAAAATTAAAAAAACAATTAAATTAACCATAACAATAATAGCAATTGGCACATACATGATAATTAATCCATCCAATAAAATCATCATGTAAGGAAAAATGATTCCAAAATAGTAAAAGAATTCAAATACCCCTATGAAACACATTAATGATGACAACACAATGTTAATGATACTAATGACTTTAGTCATTTTTGCGCGGAATGTATATTGATAAAATTTAAGACAGATAATTCCACATATTAAGCAAGCTATTCCAATTACTAGACTAAAAAAGAAACTAACATCAATGAGAATGGAATTAGCTGATTTTAAAAACATCATAATGTAAACAGCTAGAACATAAGGGAATAAAACAAAAGATATAAGCGCAACAATAGAAATTTCTAATGGATATTGTCTATTTCTTATTATTTCCTTTTTGCGTTCAATTGAGGTGTTTTTAATTTTTGTCATTGGTTCGTATTATAATAATCAATCATGAGAAGTAGGACGAAAAAAATCTTTATATTTGCTTTGAGTAGTGCAGCAATTATTGGAATAGTACCAGGAATAATGATTGCTACAATTAACCCAGGTTTAGTTGCTGCTAATCATTTAATTGGTCATCGTGGTTGATCTGCCAAATATTTTCAAAATAGTTATGCTGCTTTTTATAATGCCGTTAAAAAAGACGATAGTAAATTTTGAGGCGCTGAAACTGATTTGCAAATGGATAAAGACGGTATTATTTGGTGTTCACATTACATTAATCCTTTTGAAGATGGCAGTTTGAAAATTGATGAATTACGTACGGAGCAGATTAATAGTTTGTATTTAAAAACTTACGGAAACATTGATACAAGCACTCTTCCATCCAAAGCTTTTCCGACGGGCAATCTAAATCCCTATAAGATTGATGTACCACATGATGCTGATAACGATCAACTATGTTTATTTTTAGACAAAGATGGACAAAATCAATTAGGTGATCCTGTTCCTACTTCTAATGGGAAAGGATATCTCAATGCTTTTTTGAACAATCACGCTCATCCTGTTATTGAATTAAAAGTGGAATCAGTTTTATCCCAAGATGTTGTCAATGGTTGTATGACAATTGACCCTACCAAAGTAACAACATTAATTAACACAGTGCTAGATGATATCATTGTTGCCGACCAACAGACATCATCCACTCAATCATTGCTATCACGTTGTTATTTTGTTAGTTTCTTTGATGATTTATTAGCAGAAACAATTAAACAAATGAGCGAAAATCCATACTTTAATCATGTAGGACACCATCAATTTCAAAAACTATTAGATGATGGTGGGGTTGGTCAATATGTATTAAGTAACAACCGTGGTTTTACCAATCAAACTCCAGGTGAAAAATCAGGTAGTAACACTAATTTCAACAATTACGCTAAATATACTGATGGTTCATGATTACAATTGGATGTGGGACGTAACTATCCAATTGGATTAGATGTTTATTATGCGTTTGTTACTTCTCAAATGATTGCCAATGCTCATAGAAATGGGGTAGAAGTTAATTGTTGAACAGCTGATTATTCAAGAACTGAAATCGCTGAAGCGATATCGTTGGATATATTAGCCAAACATGGGTGTGATTATATTACCACTGATGAGTGATACGATTTGAAATAGTTTATTTAGTATGAGTTCAAGTACATATATGCTAAATACATTGAACAGATTAGTGAAATGTTTATTAAGAACAAATGAACATTAAACGATCTCAATCATTTCATGTCTTGAGCTAGTATTAAAGAAAATACATTAGAAATTATATTGTCGCTGGGGTTATCTTAACAACCGCTATGCTCAAAACCCCTCCCGCCAGAGGAGATAATTAGTTATGAATTTCGTAGCTATTATCGGCATCGTCGATGAGGTAACAAAATTGCCAGAATCAAAAAGATGTTATTGTCGATTTCAAAGTTGAAAAGACGAACTCAAACAGCTTAGATCACGATTGATACAACCTCGTGACTGTATCAGTTGACTGCGAAACATTTGAAAAAGAAATGAAGCAAAACTATTGGTCAAATCGTTGGTGTAAAAGGACGAGCAAATTTCGTTCAAAATAAGCTTTGCTTAATCGGTGAAAGGATGCAAGTGTTTTAAACACCTGTATAATGTAGATATGAAAAAAGAAACTAAGATTCTTAAAGCAGATCATAATCCAGTGAAGGTTGGTGATAATGTTCTTGTTGATGTTAAAACGAAAACTAAGAAACGTAAACCACATAATCCTGGTCCTAGTCCAGATAATACAACCTCTTCAAGTTCCAAT
>JAIRME010000036.1 GCA_031258945.1 Mycoplasmataceae bacterium
ATTGTAAAAAATATTGATTTATTAATACTATTCCCAATCAAATGCAACCACGTATGATTATTATTTCTCATGTTAATTTAATAAAACTATTAAACAGTGGTAAATTGCCAAAGCATATCGTTAAAATAGAAGAAAAAATTGCAGAATTATCTTTTCAGTGAGCTAAAACCCACGGAAGTTTAAATCTTCATATTTAAATTAAAATTTAGTAACTTTTCTAATTATTAATTTGTGTATGTAATCCAGTTGAGACATCTAAACTAATCGAAATTATTACAACAATAGATACAATTATTAAGGCAGTTAAAATCAATTTAAAAACCTTTGATGTATTAGTAAATCTAGGCGAATAATAACACACTAAAATACTCATCAGAATAGGCAAAACTATAGTTATGCTAAAAATAATTTTGAATGTAGTGTTATATATAAATTGATTGAAAGCTTGTTCAGCAAATTCTGGATGCATAGCTGCAACAGCAAATATACCAATAAAACCCTTAGGATGTGATATAGAAAAAAGAAAAAACGGACATAAACTAACAAGAACAGATATAAAACATGTAATTAATATACTTGTGATCGAAATTGATTTTTTGTACTTACCTTTAATACTTAAAAAACATATTAAAAATAAAGTAGATATTGATGCATATATAACTACACAAACCCAAGTTAGTTTATCATATTTATTAATAGCGTTTGCTATTGTTGGTTGTTCAGACATTGCTCGAGCACCTAGATCGATTATCGTTCCACGGCCAATTGTAATTCCGATAATAGTAAAAATTGTTAATATCCCAAAAGATATTAACAAAATTAAGAAAGCCCTACTTAAAAAACAATAAAAATTAATTTTATTTTTAAGAGAATGCCCCCCCCTATGTAAAATTTTGCTTCTTGAATACATTTTAATATTATCCAACAATTTCAATTACGTTACCAGCACCCACTGTTCGACCGCCTTCACGCACAGAGAATTTAGAACCCTTTTCAATTGCGACTGGGGCAATTAATTCAACCGTTAATTCAGCATTGTCACCTGGCATAACCATTTCTACACCTTCTTTTAAGGTAATTGAACCAGTTACGTCTGTTGTTCTAAAATAGAATTGTGGACGGTATCCATTAATGAATGGAGTGTGACGACCACCTTCTTCCTTTTTAAGAGCATAAATTTGGCATTTGAATTTCTTGAAAGGTTTAATTGAACCCGGTTTTGCTAAAACTTGACCTCGTTGCACATCAGTTTTTTCGATTCCTCTTAAAAGGATCCCAGCATTATCTCCAGCCATCGCTTCATCAAGTTGTTTACGGAACATTTCAATCCCAGTAATAACTGATTTTTTAGTAGGAGTAATACCAACGATTTCTACTTCTTCATTTAATACAGCTTTACCACGTTCTACACGACCAGTAACTACTGTACCACGACCTGTAATGGTAAAAATGTCTTCAATTGGTAACAAAAATGGTTTGTCTACTTCACGAGTAGGAGTTGGAATATAGTCATCTACAGCATTCATTAATTCTTGTAATTTTGCTTCTCATTCTGGTTTACCTTGCAAACCTAGTAGGGCAGAACCACGAATGACTGGAGTATTGTTACCATCAAATTGGTAAGATGTTAATAAATCACGAATTTCCATTTCGACTAGTTCTTGAATTTCTGGGTCATTTACAACATCACATTTATTAATAAACACTACAATACGAGGCACACCTACTTGTCGTGCTAACAAAATGTGCTCACGTGTTTGCGGCATAGCGCCATCACCAGCTGCTACTACCAAAATTGCTCCGTCCATTTGCGCTGCACCTGTAATCATATTTTTTACATAGTCAGCATGGCCAGGACAATCAACATGTGCATAATGTCGTTTTGATGTTTCATATTCAACATGGGCTGTATTAATTGTGATACCTCTAGCTTTTTCTTCAGGCGCACTATCAATTGATGCATAATCTCTTGCTTGTGCTAAACCCTTTTTAGCTAGATAAGTACAAATAGCCGCAGTTAGAGTTGTTTTACCGTGGTCAATATGGCCAATAGTTCCAATGTTTACATGTGGTTTACTTCGGTCAAATTTTGCTTTTGCCATAATTTATTCTTCCTTTCGTGTCAAAAGTTCATAGATTATACACCAAATTATTTTATATATTTTTTTCATACACCTTACCACAGCACAATTTGTTGTCTATTTTTAACTTCTACTCATAATTGTGTAAAATATAAGAGTTATGATTTATTTAATAGGACAAGGTAGCGATTCACATGAGTTAACTGAGATGCGCGGGGCAACCGTGCGTTTGGGCGGGTTTTCAATAAAAACAAATTGGCGAGTTATTTCTCATTCTGATGGGGACATTGTGTTGCACACAATAGCCAATGCTATTTTGGGTGCACTTCAATTAGGTGATATCGGTAAATATTTTAAAGACACTGATTATAAAAATAAGGGGATTAATTCAATTCACATAGTTAAATATGCGATTGATCAATTAAAGAAATTACATTTCAAATTAGTTAATGTGGACTTAACTATTACTTGTGAAAATATTTTATTAGGTGACAATAAAGAGCGTATTAAAGATTCGCTTGTAAAAATATTAAAAACTAAATTGATAAATGTTAAGGCAACAAGATACGAACACCCTTCTAATTTTATTAAGTGTGATGCGGTTATTTTAATTTGTAAATAATATCTATAATTCCTCGTATGACAATTATTGATGGTAAAAAAGTTTCTCACCAAATTTGTGAACAACTTTTTAAAGAAATTAATTCATTAAGGACTAAAAACATTGTTCCTAAGTTAGTGATTTTGCAAGTCGGTGCTAACCCCGCTAGTAATGTTTATGTTCGCAACAAAATAAAATTAGCCAATGAACTAAAAGTAAATGTAGAGTTACAAAGATTACCAATAGAAACGACTAGCGATCATTTATTAAAACTAATTAGTAAATTGAATTTTAATAAAAATATAAATGGTATTTTAGTACAAATGCCGTTGCCATCACATATTAATGAAGCAAATATTATTGCCCATATTAATTCTGATAAAGATGTCGATTGTTTTCATTTATCAAACATTGGTAAATTATGAACTGCAAGAAAATCAGAAGTACATTTAAAGCCTTGCACACCAGCAGGTATTATTGAATTATTAAAATACTACCGTATTCCAATTTCTGAACGAAAAGCAGTAGTAGTAGGCAGAAGTAATATTGTAGGTAAACCGATGGCATCGTTATTATTATTGGATGACGCAACTGTAACACTTTGTCATTCCAAAACTTTAAAATTACACGAAGTATGTAAAGAAGCAGATGTATTAATTTGTGCTGTAGGGAAAGCTAAAATGATTGATAAAACTTATGTAAAACATGGGGCAACAGTAATAGATGTAGGTATGAATCATGATGTTAATGGAAATCTATGCGGTGATGTAGATTTTGAATCCGTTAGCAAAGTAGCTAAATATATTACACCGGTACCGGGTGGAGTAGGCCCTATGACTGTTACGATGTTAATGAAGAATTTAATAGAACTCACTAAACTACAACATGGTTTAATTAAAGGCAAATAAACTCATGACATATGGTATTATTTTAGCTGCAGGAATAGGCGAGCGATTTAAAAAAACACCAATTAAACCGCTATTTCTAATTAAGGGGAAACCATTATTTTTATATACTGTGGATACTTTTTTGGATTCCCAAAGGATAGATAAAATTTTGTTAGTAATTAACCAAAAATTTAAAAAGCAATTTCAAGGATATTTAGCTTCTCCTAAGTATAGGAGTATATTAATCTGTGATGGTGATCAAAGGGCACGCTGAAAATCATTAATTAAAGCAATGGATTACCTTTCCAGTCATTGTGTTTTAAAACCAAATGATATTATTGTTTCACACGATGCCGCTCGTATTAACCTCACCACAAAAATTATTAATGACAATATTTTAGTGACTAATAAATACGGCTACGCTTCAACAGTATTGCCATTACATGATTCTATTATGGAATTTAAAGACCAGGCGTTGTATTTAGAAAGAACTCATAAGTATATTGTGCAAACTCCACAAACCTTTCAATACAAGTTTTGAAAAAAACATCAAATTAAAGTTGAAACTGATGTTACAGATTTATTTACATATCTTAAGTTAAAAATAAACCAATCCAATTTAGTGACTGGCAATTTATTAAATTTCAAAATTACTACAATTGAAGATTTGCAACTTATTTAACGAAGTCTAAAACCTTTTGAATGAATATTTCTGGTTCCTCTTCAAAGATTAAATGGCCAGAATGTTCAAATTCATAAGTGGTTAATAAATTATCTGGTAAATGCTTTTTAAAAAATTTTAATGTATGTTTAGGCGGAATGGTTTGATCATACGTTCCAACCATTAAAAGGGTAGGCACAGCGAGATTTTTTTGAGCTTTTTTAATATTAGTAAGGACGCTAATTGAAATATTACCAAATAATTTTTTCATATTGTATCAATTTGCTAATTGGAAATCTAATTGCTTTTTATTAAATTCAACTCACGCTGGATTTTGAGAAAATTTTTCAAAATTTTCAGGTGCATATAAGCATTTAAGTAATCGATTTTTTTGATCCATGTTTTTTGGATAAAAAATATAAAAAGCTTTAAAACCAGCATGCAAAGCGGCAGGATTAGCAGGACATAATAAGAATAATTTTTTGATTTTCTCTGGAATGAGATTAGCCACTAATGAAACTAAACCCCCACCCATGGAATGGCCCATTAGGTAAAAGTTATTTAATTTTTTGTAATCAATGTAAGACACAATATAGTTAGCGATTTTACCTGTCTTTAAATCTTTGCTTGTAACACCTTCCGTGTTAGTACCATGACCTGGTAAATCAATCATGTATATATTGAAATACTTTGCTAATTCATTAGCCACAATAAAATAACTATGTTCTACACAAAACCCATGAATGAATAAT
The DNA here is from genome assembly GCA_031258945.1 of Mycoplasmataceae bacterium. Lineage (GTDB taxonomy): Bacteria > Bacillota_I > Bacilli_A > Mycoplasmatales > Mycoplasmoidaceae > Malacoplasma_A. Next base: position 4,983 of record JAIRME010000036.1, read on the forward strand.
AAGTCTCCTAAACATTTATCTTTATTGGTGCAAGGAATATTAAATTCCTTAAAAGTAGTTGGCATCATATCTAATTCTCCTTAAGTTATTTAGTTACTTTGACTTGTGATTCAACGATTTCGCAAAGTTCATTAGCTTTCATTGTGTTATTGCTTGACACAGCTATTATAGTTCCTTCTACAAAAGCACAATTACTAATTTTTATGCGTTGAGCATATTCGGGTGGTAATAGACTTATCGCCATTTCTGAATTCATTTTGGATGAACCTAAATCGTAAATAATTAACGCTTCGGCCTCTATTGTTATTTTTTGGAGATGTAGCTTTATTTCTTGGGGGTCTGTACCAAATAATTTACCGTTTTCAATTCCTGCCACATATTCAAAGATGAAATCATTAGTTTTCATTTCACTTGCAAATTGTAATGTCGCCTTTGCTAATGCTTCACTATGTGAAACTAGTAAAATACTCACAGGTTTAGTTATTGGCAGTAATTTAAAATCATTGTTTGTTTCATGTTTAGAAGTATTAGTACTATTTATTTGTGGTTTAACATTCTGGTCAATTTCATTTACTTTAGTGAGTGCAGAAAAAATTAAAGCAATTGAGCAAGCACCTGGATCCATGTGACCAATGGAACGTTCACCTAAATAAGAAGCGCGTCCTTTTTTGGCCAACATAGGAATGGTATCATTGGCACCTTTATTTGCAGCAAACGCAGCTTGAGTAAAATCAAGTAGTGTTGGAGTATTTTTTATTGTTGCAATAGTAGGATATAGTGCATCCAACATCGTTTTTTCACCAATTTGAGATTTGCCTAATTGGCTAACACGATCAAAGGCCATTTGAAGCCCTTGAGCTATATCTTGATTAGTAAAAGTATTTTTACCCTTAAAAGCTACAGCCAAAGCCATGAAAGCAGAACCCAATAATGGACCTGAACTACCCCCAATTTTAGACATAAGTTGTTGTGCACATAGCATTAAATCTTTTTCAATCAAACTTTCGCTGGTAAAACTATGTTCTTGTTCAAGAATGGCTTTAAAACCTCTTAATACATTTGAACCGTGATCACCATCACCGATAGCTGCATCTAATTCATTTAATTTATTTTCGTTAGCACTTAATACATTAACGATACTTTGTATATATTTAGTTATTAGCATATGAATTTCCTTATTTAACTTTTGTTAATGATTTAAAAATAATGGCAACAGCACATGCGCCCGGATCCATGTAACCTAAAGAGCGATCACCTAAATAAGAGGCACGTCCTTTGGTAGCTTGCATATTAATTGTAGCTTCGGCACCAGCAAAAGCTGCTTCAGCTGCTTTTTCAAAATTAATGTTAGTGCTGGTTGTGTTTTGCATCGCAGCGACAGTAGGATATAGTGCATCCAACATCGTTTTTTCTCCCATTTTAGTTTTACCTAATTGACTAATCCGCTCACACGCCATTTTAAGTGCTTCACTTATATCTTGGTTAGTGAGGTTACTTTTATTTTGGAAGCTTTGAGCCATAGCCATTAGCGCTGCTCCCGTTAAAAGACCTGAACTGCCTCCAATTTTATTCATAAACTCTTTTGCACAAATCATTAAATCATTTTGTAATGTACTGGTCTCACTAAAATGATTAGATTGAGCTAATGCATATTTGAATCCTTTTAATACATTTGAACCGTAGTCACCGTC
>JAIRME010000022.1 GCA_031258945.1 Mycoplasmataceae bacterium
TTTATTATAATTTTTCATGACGATAGGACAATCGTTAGCACCCTCATGGGTGTTTTTTTATTTTTCATTCTAATTATTGTCACTTAAATTAGTTTGTCACTTAATTTATTTTCACTCCAAAATTAAAATGTAAGTATTGATAGAAATAGTTAGATAAAAGGATAATCTCTATGAATTGTAACTATTTCTATTAATATATATAACGAATGATTTTACGATATTTTATTTGTAAATATCTTACTGTAACGCAATTTGAGTGTAAACAAGAATTCATTTTCTTCCATCTGTGGTTAGGTAGTTTCAAAGCTACCTGAATTCAAGGGAATTAGTAAGAAGTTCACGAAAATTCCTATAAAATGCAACTCTCCGTATATGGGGGGGGCATCTAGGAATAAATAGCCATTTATTACCGTTATTTCAGTTTTTGTTAGCATTTGGATATAAACTAATTCATTAAATATTAGAGTTTCATTTCTATTATTTTATTCACCAATTCACGAATTGCTTGGCCACGGTGATTTATTTTGAGTTTCTCTTCAATTGTTAATTTTGACATAGTTACATTGTATCCATTTGGGATAAAAATTGGATCATGAGTTAAACCGTTGTTAATGTTAATAATAATTTTAGACAATTTACCATTTAATTTTCCATGAGTTTGAATAACTTCTCCGCTTGGAAATATACAAGTCACGACCGATACAAAATATGCAGTACGGAATGGTTCTTTTATGTTTTTCATTGCATTTAATAATTTAGTCAGTTGCTTTTTACGTGTAGCATTTGCCCCTGCATAGCGATTTGTATGTATGCCAGGTTTACTATTAAGTGCATCCACACATAAACCACTATCTTCAGCAATTGTTACATATCCAGTGTCTTTGCATACTTGTTTGGCTTTTAATAAACTATTGCCAGCGAATGTCCTTTTGGTTTCTTTTATTGGTTTTTGATAATTGATATCATTTAAGCTTAAAAATTTATATTTACTATTTAATGTTCTCAAAGCATGCACCATTTGTTTAAATTTAGTTTGATTATTGGTAGCAATTACAATTGTCATAACTACTTGTCTATAGTGAACTCATTCCCATAGATAAGCAAAGTATCACCGGGTTTAGCACCTATGTTTTTGGCGGTTGTTTCTACCTTAATTGTTTGCATTTTTTGATTGTAACGTACGATATTATCTTTAGTATCTAATGGTATTTTATTTGTTCAGTATCGCATATATTCACTTTCAACTTGTCATTTATCTTTTTGAACTTGAATGATTTTTAAATCTTTTGTAAAATCTTTTTGTTGCTTTAATTCAATAATTTTAGTTTTGGCAGTTTTATTCAATAATTTAATTTTATTTTCATCTTGAATTTTCAAAAACATTTGATAAGTTTCGTCAATTAATTCTTTTACACCACTATTATTCAAAGCACTAATAACATGTAATTTATTTTTAATAATTTTTTTTAATTTCAATATATTTTCTTGTGTTCCATTAATATCACTCTTATTAGCTGCTAAAATAATCGGTTTGGCAAGCAATGCTTTGCTATATTTTCTTAATTCATTATTGATGATATTGTAAGAATGGACAATGTCATCATTGTCTTGCGGATTTAACGATATTAAATGAATGAGAATAGAACATCTTTCAATGTGTTTAAGAAATTCATGACCAAGACCTTTGCCTGCCGCCGCACCTTCAATTAAACCGGGTAAATCAGCTATTACCATTTTAGCATTATTAACTTGAATGGTACCTAAAATGGGAATAAGTGTCGTAAATTGATAATTACCTATTTTGGATTTAACATTGGAAATTTTGCCTATTAAAGTGGATTTACCAGCATTTGGTAAACCCACTAACCCTACATCTGCAACATATTTTAACTTCAAAATGACTATTTTTTCTTCGCCCAAATCTCCATTTTCATGCAAAGTTGGAGCGCGATTAAAAGATGACTTGAAAAAAGCATTGCCTCGTCCTCCCTTACCTCCTTCACAAATTGTAAAAGTTTGTCCAGATTCTAATAAATCCACTAATAATTCATTTGTATTTAGATCATAGATTGATGTACCCAATGGTAAATTAATATAAATATCTTCTCCGCGACGTCCGGTTTCTTTAGCTGTACGACCATTTTCACCATTGGGAGCAACAATTGATTTATGATTCCTTCATTCAAACAAAGTATTAACATTGTGATCTCCTACTAAGATGATGTTCCCGCCATCTCCTCCATTTCCGCCATATGGCCCTCCCATAGGTACATTGGCTTCACGTCGTCACGAAACAATACCGTTACCACCATTACCAGCTTTTAAATTAATAATGCATTCATCTACTAATTGCATAAAGTTACTAAATTTTAGCAAATTAATTATCTTTACTTATGTCAATGTGTGTAAGGTCATCTTGTTTTTTATATTGATCTTTTAGTTCTTTTAGTGTTTGTTGCAATTTACTACGCTCTTTTTCTTGACTGACAATATCAATGATTGCTTGTTCAGCTAACTGACTATGACTAATAGAGTTATTAATCAGTCAATTAATAATTAAGAAAGTGCTAATAAGAGTCGCAAAAAAAATTGCTACTTTTAAAAAAATCATCGTGGAATCATTATTGGAACCGGGAAGAAATCCACAAAAAATAAAAACATTAGAAGACAAAATAATAGGAACAGTAAATATTAATATGTCTATATTTGTTTTCTTGAAGATATATAACACTAGTACTAATGCAACACTCAAAACTGATCATGAAATTATGGGGATTAAAATGAAAGGATTAAATTTTACATTTATTGATAAAATCGTCATACCGCTCGAAAAATATTCTTGGGCATAGTTCAAAAAATCATTAGCATTTCCTAATGTAGTTTTAGGAATGTCAGAAGTAGTAGGGTGTTGGGCTCAATATTGGAGTTCAGTTTGATATTGGTTAGGGTTAAATAGTCAATGATAGTTTTCGCTAGTAACTTTGCCAGATCATTCGTTACCATGGTATGGGATAAGTCATTGTAAATGTAAAAAATTCATATCCCCCAAAAGTAATCAAATTAGAAGAAAGCCTAATAAAACACATACACTGAAAATTGTAACAATGATGTTTTTAGTTAAGTGTTGTGTTTTGTAAGCCAAACGCATTTTAATGTATTTAATTATATTTGGGGTTTTGAACAAAGAAAGTGATAAAAAATTTTCGAATAGATAGTTACTAATATATATAATTGCTTTAATTTTATTAAAAAGAAAAAATTAAGGAAAAAATATGAGCAAAAAAATAACGGCAATGGATGGTAATACAGCGGCAGGATATGTTGGTTACATGATGAGCGAAATTGCAGCGATTTATCCTATTACACCATCTTCTCCCATGGCAGAATATGGTGATGAATTAGCGGCAATTAACAAAAAAAATATCTTTGGAAGAATTGTAAAATTTGCTGAATTACAATCAGAAGGTGGTGCCGCTGGGGCGGTACATGGTAGTTTAGCTGCAGGAGCGATGACAACCACTTACACAGCAAGTCAAGGATTGTTACTAATGATTCCTAATATGTATAAAATTGCCGGTGAAAAATTGCCGACTGTTTTCCATGTATCTGCTCGTACTATTGCAAGTCATGCACTAAGTATTTTTGGTGATCATTCTGATGTAATGGCTACTCGTCAAACTGGTTTTATAATGATAGCTTCTAATAATTCTCAAGAGGTAATGGATTTAGCTTTTATTTCTCATATTGCTACTTATAAAGCTCATTTACCTATTCTTCATTTCTTTGACGGATTTAGAACATCTCACGAAATCACTAAAGTAGAAGTTTTAGATGATGAACTTATGCGTAGTATGGTTCCTCACAAAGAGATTGCAGAATTTAGAAAAAATGCACATAACCCAGTGCACCCAAAACAAACAGGTACTGCTCAAAATCCTGATATTTTCTTTCAAGCAACCGAAGCTTCAAATAGATATTATGATGAAGCATATGACATAGTGGAATCAGTTATGAATGAGTTTGGTAAAAAAACTGGTCGTGTTTATCAACCATTCCAATATGTTGGTGATCCAAATGCAACAGATGTAATTGTATTAATGGGATCAGGGTGTGATACAGTAGAAGAAACTGTAAATTATTTAAATAAACATGGCGATAAAAAGGGTGTTTTAAAAGTACACTTGTATCGTCCGTTTAATGCTAAAGCATTTCTAGCGGCATTACCAAAATCAGTTAAACGTATTTCAGTTTTAGATCGCACCAAAGAACATGGTTCGTTGGGTGAACCACTATATTTAGATGTTGTGGCTGCTTTAGTGGAAAATAATCGTAGTGATATTAAATGTTTGGCAGGTCGTTATGGATTAGCTTGCAAGGAATTTACACCACTTGAAGTTTTTAGTGTATTTGAAAACATGATACAAAGTAAACCTCAAAATCATTTCACTGTAGGTATTGAAGATGATGTTACTAATTTATCATTACCTATGCCTACAAAATTTAAAGGATTAGATTCTGAATATTACGAAATGAAATTTTATGGATTGGGGAGCGATGGTACAGTTAGCGCCAATAAATCAAGCATCAAAATTATCGGTGAATTAACCCCAAAATATGTACAGGGCTATTTTGAATATGACTCTAAAAAATCTGGTTCTTTGACAACTTCTCATCTACGAGTAAGTGATAAATCATTCTATACACCTTATTTAGTTAAACATGCTGATTTTATTGCTATTCATAATTATGCTTTTATCAATCAGTATGATGTGTTAGATGGTTTAAAAAAAGGTGGTTGTGTTTTGTTAAATACATCATTAACCGACGAACAGTTAGCACGTGATTTGCCTGAAACATTTAAAAAACATTTAGTAGATTCTAATGCCAAGATGTTCGTGATTCCTGCTTTTGATGTTGCCAAAGCAGCAGGATTAGGTAATCGTATTAATGTAATTATGCAAGCTTGTTTCTTTAAGATCAGCAATATTATTCCTTATGCGAAAGCCGAAGAAGAGATGAAAAAATTTGCTACTAAAGCTTATGGTAAAAAAGGCGAAAAAATTCTAGCGGCAAATATGAAAGCCATTGATTCAGCTACCACGGATTTACATGAAGTTGATGTTAAAAAAATTATTAATACTAAAACGGAATCGTTTACACAATCACGTAAGATGAGTGATTACTTCAAAAAATGAGTAAATAAAATTAATTCACGTCACGGCGATTCTATGAAAGTATCAGAGTTTAATGCTGATGGTTCAGTACCAAATGGTACAACTCAATATGAAAAACGGGGGATTGGTTTAAATGTTCCTGTTTGAAACCCTGAAAAATGTGCACAATGTGGTCAATGTGCATTTGTTTGTCCACATGCCGCTATTCGTAGTTTTTTAATTTCTGATGGTGATTTAGTTAATGCTCCTAGAAGTTTGAAAAGTAAAACAGCTACTGCGGCTAATGCTAAATTCGTAGTCCAAGTTTCTCCACTTGATTGTACTGGTTGTGAATCATGTGCCAGGACTTGCCCAGTGAATAAAATTGCCAAAGAAGGTGAAACTAAAACTTTGCAAATGACTGAATTGCGTCAAGTAGTAACTGACCAAGAAAATAATTGGGAATTCGTTAATGGTATTAATCAAGTGAAACAAACTAAATTTCCTGAAACTACTGTACTAGGTGTACAATTTAAAAAACCATATTTTGAATTTTCTGGAGCTTGTTCTGGTTGTGGTGAAACACCATATGTTACTTTGGTATCGCGTTTATTTGGCGACTCAATGTTAGTTGCTAATGCCACTGGTTGTTCATCAATTTATGGTGGTAGTGCACCGAGCAATCCATATACCATTGATAAAGAAGGTTATGGTCCATCTTGAGCTAACTCATTATTTGAAGATAATGCTGAATTTGGTTTTGGTATGCGTTTAGCTACTGATTATCTTCGTGATGAAGCTTATGAACGATTAACTAAAATTGCTAAAGAACATGGTGGTGAGTTAGAAAAAGCGATTAACGAATTAATCACGGTAAAAGATAAAGCTGATTCAAAAGTGAAAGCTCAAGTTGTAGCAAATCTATTAAATAAAGTTAGCAAGAATGAAGACATACAAAAAGCGCTTCAATCAATAGATCAACTACCTAAGAAATCACAATGAATTATTGGTGGTGATGGTTGAGCATATGACATTGGTTACGGTGGCTTAGATCATGTAATTGCTCAAAATGAAAATGTTAATATTTTAGTATTAGATACAGAAGTTTACTCTAACACTGGTGGTCAAGCTTCTAAATCTACTCCTGCTGGTTCCATTGCCAAATTTGCTGCTAACGGTAAAGTGACACGTAAAAAAGACTTAGGGTTAATTGCAATGAGTTACAAACAAGTTTATGTAGCACAAGTGGCAATGGGGGCTAACCAAGCGCAATTAATTAAAGCTTTAATCGAAGCTGAATCTTATAATGGGCCTTCCATCGTCATTGCTTATGCACCATGCATTAATCATGGTATTAATCTATCCAATGCTCAAGCAATTCAAAAAAAGGCTGTGGATACAGGTTATTGAACTCTTTATCGTTATGATCCTCGTAATGAAAAAGCACCCTTGACTATTGATTCACCTACACCTACTAAACCATATCAAGAATTTTTAGATGGTGAAAACCGTTATGTTTCTTTAATGAAAAAATCACCTGAGCATGCAAAAATTTTATTTGAAGCTAGTGCCAAAGAAGCTGTTCAACGTCGTAATACACTCTTACAAATGGTGGCTGAACAAAGTAAATAATTATTCTTGTTGCAAGATATACTTGTTAAACTTAATTTAATTTTTTTTGGCTTCCATGATTGTAACTTTTTTATTTTTGTCTAAGTAAACTTTATATGGTATATTCTTCTTAATATCATTAGATAGTATCTTATTAGCCAAATAATTTTCAATGTGTTTTTGGATGTAACGTTTAATTGGTCTTGCACCATAAGTTGAGTCATAGCCTTCTTGACGAACTTTGGTTAATAAAGAATTCTCAAATTGAACATAAATGTCTTCGCCTTTTAAACGTTCGGCTAATTCATTTAATGATTTTCAGATAATTTCATTAATAACTTTTTCATCCAAAGGATTAAAAATAATAATTTCGTCAATTCGATTAATAAATTCTGGCTTCAAATATTTTTTAAGTTCAATTAACGCTTGTTGTTTTTTATAATCCAAAATTTCTTGGTGACCCAAATTAGTAGTCATGATAATAATCGTATTTTTGAAATTCACCAACCGTCCTTGAGCATCTTTTAATTGCCCGTCATCCAACACTTGTAATAGTATATTTAGTACATCGCCATGGGCTTTTTCGATTTCATCAAATAATACAACAGAATATGGTCTACGTCTAACAGCTTCAGTTAATGCCCCTGCCTGTTCATAACCTATGTATCCTGGGGGAGCGCCAATCAGTTTAGAAATTGAATGCTTTTCCATGTATTCGCTCATATCAAAACGTACCATTGATTTTTCACTGTCAAATAGTTCGTATGCCAAAGTTTTAGCTAATTCAGTTTTTCCTACTCCGGTAGGCCCTAAGAAAAGAAATGAACCAATGGGACGATTAGGGTCGTTAATACCTGCTCGTCCTCTTAGAACAGCTTGTGCTACTAAATCAATTGCTTCATTTTGCCCTTTCACTCGTTTGCTTAAATCTTGATGTAAATTCAATAATTTAGCACGTTCTTCACTCATTAGTTTATTTAAAGGAATACCAGTAATTTTGGAAACAACTTCACCGATTTCATTAGTTGTAACAGCATCTCTAATAATTTGTTTACCTTCAGCTTGAATTTTTTGTTCGTAATCTTTAATTTTCTTTTGCAAATCTGGAATAACTACATATAAAAGTTTACTTGCTTTTTCAAATTCACCTTCACTCTGTCAACGATCAATTTTTTGTCTTGAAACTTCAAGTTCCTTTTTAAAATCAATTAGTTTTTGGTGTTCATTTTTTTGTTTAGTTCATTCTTCATTACGTTGTTTTTGTTCTTCTTTTAGTTCTTCTAATTCTTTCTCAATAATTTTTAAACGTTGTTTAGATTTATCATCTGTTTCATTTAACAATGCGGCTCGTTCTGTTTCAACATGAATAATTTCACGATTAATTTGATCTAATTCCGCTGGAAGCGAATGCATTTCAGTTTTAACACGTGCTGCTGCTTCATCAATTAAATCAATGGCTTTGTCTGGTAAATAACGATCCGAGATATAACGGTCTGACATATTTACAGCTGCAATTAATGCAGAATCATGAATTTTAACTTGATGGAATAATTCTCATCTCTCTTTCAAACCGCGCATAATAGTTATGGTTTCTTGTTTAGACGGTTCTTTTACAAAGATTTTTTGCATGCGTCGTTCTAGAGCTGCATCTTTTTCAATATATTGGCGATATTCATTTAAAGTGGTGGCACCAATAATTTTCACTTCCCCTCGAGCCATCATAGGTTTGAAAATGTTAGCAGCGTCCATGGAACCTCCACCAGTTCTACCTGTGCCAACTAATTGATGTACTTCATCAATAAAAAGAATAATATTCCCGTGCGATTGTTTTACTTGTTTAATTACATTATTTAAACGTTCTTCAAATTGACCCTGGTAGGAAGCACCACTAATTAATGATGGCAAAGATAATTCGTAAATTGTCTTATTTTTTAAATTATCTGGTACATCATTGTTAATGATGCGTTGCGCCAACCCTTCTACGATAGCTGTTTTGCCTACCCCAGGCTCACCAATTAATACAGGATTATTTTTAGTTTTACGTGAAATAATTTCAATTAATCGGCGTATTTCTTCATCTCTTCCAATAATTGGGTCAATTTTATTATCTATCACATCTTGATTTAAATTGCGTCCATATTTACTTAGTGGATCTTTATTATTTTCCGGGGGTTTATAGTTGAAATCCATAATATGTTATCTCCTAAATTTATTCAGGAGATTATAACACATAAATTAGCACTCTACATATGAAAGTGCTAATTTATCTTTTTAATAAGTTATAAACTAATTTTAAATTGATTGTATGGTATTTCCACTTCCTGAGAACGACCGAAGAAATCAATCATAATAACTGCTACACCTTTAGAGTCGTCCAATTTTTTGATTTCACCTGTCATTCCTGCAAAAGAACCTTCCAAAATGTCAATGTTATTACCAATTTTAGCATCTGTTCTATAAATTACTTTATTTTCGTCAGATGTTGAAATGCTGCTATTGTTACTAGTTGCTTGTTCAGTTTTTGAATCTTCAATAATGACTTCGCCTTCACCACTTACTCTAGCATATTCTTCAATTGTAATTGGAATTGGCACAGCTCCCTTACCTGAAGAACCAACAAATCCTAATACACCGGGTGTATTACGAATAGCAAACCAAACATTACGATCATAGATCATATTAATAAAAATGTAACCAGGAAATTTGTTAATAACTCTAACTCTAGTTTTCTTATATTTCCCATCTTGCATTACTTCTCAAGTGGTAGTTTTTGTTTTTTTAGGATTTTGCGGAATTTGTTCGCTATCTTTAGCAAAAGTTTCAACGGTTTCTTCTTTTGTCTTAAATATACGTATCTGCCCTACATATGAATCATAACCGTAATTATGTATTTTTTCTTGGATAGCTTCAGCAATCGAATCTTCCTTACCACCTATTGCAGTAACGATGAATCATTGCGATTGTTCAATTTGATTTTCCATATTTTTCTCCTAACCTCTTGGGATTACATTAATGAGATAATCTAATCCTAAAAATATTAATGCCATAATGCTTACTAGTATTAAAATGATACCAAAATCTTTTAATACTTGTTTACCACGGATTCAAGTAACCCGACTAAATTCTTTTCCCACACCAAAGAATCAACGTCTAAAACGGAACGAAAAACTTTTTCTTAATTCTTCAGAACTTAAATTTAAAATACGTTGTTCATCTTGTCTAAATTGATTGATTCTTTCTTTACGATAAGCTTTAAATTGTAATTTAGCATCCTTCTTTGATAATTTATTGCTAGCCACTTGTGTTTTAAAATCATTTAATTTATTTTTAATATCTTCTTTACACCGTTTCTCATATTTATTGATCTCTTGATTTTGTTTAACATATTCTTCTCTAATTTTTTTACGTTCAGCCATTTTAGCTTGTTTATTTGCGAGTTTTTGTTTATGCAAATTTTCGTAAAGTTTTTGGCGTTCTTGTTTTTTTAATTGTTTGGGATCAACACCTGGTTGATTAATTTCATTATTAGTCATTAACGCGTCTCCTTGTGTACTGTAACCTTATTACACTTAGGACAATACTTATGTAATTCTAAACGTTTTTCTTTATATTTGTTTACAGTAATATGGTAATTACGTGCATTGCATTCTTCGCATATTAATGTCGCTCTAACTCGCATACGTCCTCCTAAGATTGATTTCGCTTGGATTTAAAAAGGTGCTGTTACCAACACCTTAATGCGTAGCATTATATACAATGTTGACGATATTTGCGACAAATTAAGCGGTATTTATTTGCTACTGCTTTAGGCTTGACATGAAGTATATGAGAAATTTCTTCATTTGTGTACCCTTGCATTTTATATTTAATGATTCGTCTATCAAATTTAACTAATCGATTAATATATTCATTAATTTTCTCTAATTCTATTTCTCGAACTGTATTTTCATGTAAATCAATATGACTAGCATAATTAGAATATCAGTCATAGTTTTCTTCTAATCGATATGCCGTGTTTAAAGCATGATGACCTAGTTGTAGCATTTTACTACCATAACGAATTATCATAGATTTATTAGTAGTTAATAATGCTTGAGTAAATGTATATTGTTTTTGTTTGGTATTAAAATTATCTAAACATTTTATGAAAGACAAATATGAATATGACATAAAGTCTTGATTTTCTAAACAAATGTTAGGGAAGAAACTCCTTGCTATGCTAGATGTAAACTTTTCTAATATTTCTCTTTTTTGTTCATAAAGTTTGTCTCTAATCAACAAATCTTTACTATTTTGGTATTGCTCTATTAAACTATTTTCATTCATAACTATACATTTTTACCACAAAAAAATATGCAAATTGTCCTAAATTTGTCCGGTTTTTGTCCAGACTTCTACTTGCGTAAATCTTTTAAGTACAAATAATTTGAAGGTTTTGTGCGAATTTGTTTTTGCAATTGCGATAAGAATTTAACTGCTTCTTGATTGTTTTCAAAAATTTCTTTTTTAACATTAAATCCAGCTTTTTCATTGTGATGTTGAATGTATTCGCTATATTTTAAATATTGCATTAATTGTTTTTTAGTCTTATTCAAAAAATTATTTGATATTTCTTTATATTTTGTACGGAATATAGGATCTGACAAATCTTCGTAATTTTCATTTACTAATCTATTACGTTTATTGAAAAAATTAATAGCAGACAAATAAAATTTACCTTTCAAAAATGATCAACCATCTAATGTTCTAAATTCATAGTTTAGTTTTTGTTGATTATTCGGATGATTAATCATTCGCAAACGATATTTTCTCTTGTAGTAACCGAAATATACAGATGTGATAAAGATAGCGCAAATAAGAAAGAAACTCATTTCGACTGCTAGGGCAGCAATGTTATTTACACCACCTATATTAATAGCATTGTGAAACAAGTCATAGAAATGATCAAAGACTACTACTATCAAAGAAATTAAAGCTAGTGGATATAAAAATCATTCTAATAATGAATTTTTCATGCAACGCTCTAGAGCATATTTAATAACCGCTAACAGGATAATAGCATAAATAATAATATAGAAAACGCTAGCCGCAGAAATAATTGTGTTAATATTAATAAAATTAGCTTTTGGTCCAACGATACCAACAATAATATCCGGAATAATCGCTCACATGCCAATCGTAATTAAAGAAATCGTAATGTGTAGTTTCATTGCCCCGATTGGAAAACCTTCATGATTCAATTCAGAAAATTTATTACTAATATAACCTTCAGTAGACATTGGTTGCAAAGTTGTACCACCATATAAGGCTGCCTGTGAAATTATGTTACCTCGCATGGCAATCGTACTGACAATCATGATAATAGGACCGGCATAAATTAATCAATGAAATCAATGGGAGTTGTTGGCATTTGTTAGAACAATTCAAAAACCAGTGTTAATATTTTGCATCATGACAGATTGAGCGAACATAAAGACAATAATCATTGATATATAAAAACCAACACTCAAAATCATTACAATCATGATACCTTTACTTACATTTTTTTCAGGTTCTTTAACGGTACTACCAGCGGAAGCAAATGCCTCAAAACCAGTGAAATAATAAAAACAAGCACAAAAGGCTGATAAAAAGTGTGAAAAATTAAAATTAGAATTTTGTGCTCAATCTACGGCATTATTAGAATTAACCGGCAAAGCAGCAGCAACGATACCAAATGCCACTAAAAAACCAGAAGAGGCTCATTTAATCAATAGAGAATATTTTGCAACTTTTTTATAAGTCTTAGCTCCAAAAAAAGCAACGAGCGCAAAAACAACGGCCAATGCTAAACCAATTAAATCATACGCTAAATAACTTCAATTATGCAAATGTTTAGTTCAATCACATCATCAATACGAGGCATTCGGATCACCAGCTGACATGGATGGGTCAAAATTAGCTTTTACAAACATTAAAATTTGATTGGATAATACCATCGGCATAATGATGTAGTTTAAAAATAAAATTAAAAAGCCAACAAACCTACCGAATGAACTACGCGCGAAAATATAGGCACCACCATTATCATCTTGTTTATGATATCTTGATAACTTAGCGAAAGCATATGCACAAATACTAGCAATGATTCCCATTAATAAAAAGATTCAAATAATGTGGAAACCCAAACCATAGGCTCCTTCATTAATTATTTTGCCTGTGCTAGGATCAGTTCTTTGTCGGTCGGCAAGTAATGCTAAACTTCCAAGAAAAGGAATGCCGACGGTAAAATTGAAACCGTTTCAAATAAATTGTTTTAATGTAAATTTGTGACTTGTCTTTTTTAGTGAGGTTTTATTAGATGCCATATTTTTATTCGCTAAACATGTAACAAGTTCATTATAGAAACAATATTTCATTAATTTGTATAATCTTTGTTGACTTTTAAATGAAAAAATTTCAACTAACTACTTCAATGACACCGAAAGGTGATCAGATTAAATCTATTAGCCAGTTAACTATCAATATAAAAAAAGGTATTAAATCACAAGTTTTACTAGGAGCAACTGGAACCGGAAAAACTTTTACCATTGCTAATGTGATTGAAAAAATTCAACAAAATACTTTAGTTATTGTACACAATAAAACATTAGCTGCTCAGTTGTATAGTGAATTTAAGGAATTATTTAAGAATAATCGCGTTGAATATTTTGTGTCTTATTTTGATTTTTATCAACCGGAAGCCTATATTCCACGTAGTGATACTTATATTGAAAAAAGTGCAATGGTTAATCAAGAGATTGAAATGTTGCGCTTATCTACCATTAATTCCTTGGTTTCAAGCGAACCTACTATTGTAATAGCATCAGTCGCTGCTATTTATGCATCAGTAGCTCCAAGCGATTTTGAAATGTATCGAATCGTATTGTCTAAAAATACTGTTCGTAATTTAAAACAATTGCAGTATGATTTGGTACGATTACAATACCAAAGAAATAATATTGATTTAAAACCAGGAACTTTTCGTTTAAAAGGCGATGTATTAGAAATTGCTCCAGGTTATACTGATACGTTTACTATTCGTATCTCTTTCTTTGGAGACATGATTGAAGAAATCGCTTTAATGGATACTTTAACTGGTGAAGTTAAAGAAAAATGGGATACTTATGTTATTGTACCAGCTAGCGAATACATCATGAATAAAAAACGTTGGAAAGAATCAATGACTCTTATCAAAGAAGAACTCAAACAACGCATCAGCGATTTTAAAAAACAAAATAAATTACTTGAAGCACAACGAATTGAAGAACGTACCTTACACGACGTCGAATCATTAGAAGAATTAGGTTATTGTAATGGAATTGAAAATTATTCAAGACATTTAGAATTACGTGCCGCCGGTTCTACTCCATATACTTTATTTGATTATTTTTATGCTAATAATTGGTTAATGGTTGTTGATGAATCCCACATGACCATTCCTCAAGTGAGAGGAATGTACAACACCGATCGCTCTCGTAAACTTACCTTAGTTAATTATGGTTTTCGTTTGCCATCAGCATTAGACAATCGCCCACTTAATTTTGATGAATTTCAAGCAAAAGTTGATAAAGTCATTTATGTTTCTGCTACACCTAATGAATGGGAAATTGAAAAATCAAATCAAGTAGTGGTCGAACAAATTGTTCGACCAACTGGTTTAGTAGACCCACAAATTGAAATCCACTCAGCCAAATATCAAGTTGATGATTTAGTAGTGGAGTTACAAAAACAAATTGAAAAAAAAGAGCGCACCTTTGTTACGGTTCTTACCATTAAAATGGCTGAAAATTTAACTGATTATTTACAAAAGCAAAAATTTAAAGTAATGTATATGCATAATGAATTAAAAACCTTAGAGCGTGCCAAAATTATTAATGATTTAAGACGTGGTAGATATGATGTAATTGTAGGCATTAACCTTTTACGCGAAGGGTTAGATGTTCCAGAAGTTTCGCTTGTTGCCGTATTTGATGCAGATAAACCGGGATTTTTTCGGAATGATAAAGCTCTTATTCAAACTTTTGGCCGAGCGGCTCGTAATGTCAATGGACGAGTTATCTTATACGCAAATAACAAAACGGAAGCCATGCAAACAGCCATTAATGAAACTAACCGACGTCGTGCAATACAATTAGCTTATAACAATAAAAAACATATCGTTCCTAAAACAATAGTTAAACCCATCTTTGACGATATCACGTCCAAAGATGACGCGAAAGTAGTAGAAGCATACTTCAAGAGTAACAAAATTGACTTTAAAAAACAAACTAAGGCAATCGGCATATTAAGAAAGGAAATGCTCCAAGCATCTAAAAATCAAGAATATGAACGCGCAGCTTTTTTAAGAGATACTATAATTGAATTAGAAAGTAAAAGTAAATAAAAATGCCAAAACTCTATAAAATTTATCGTTATCGTTTTTACTATTGTACCAATAAGTATTTGTTTTATTACTACAACCTGTGGGAATAAAGACTACCCTTTGTATTATCGTAGTTTAAAATCTCACAATGGGAAAGATATAGGTTTGGATATTTCTTTGTTTGAAGTAGATTTTGCTTCTTTTGTATTAACAGATATATATTTATGGGTATATGAAAACTCTTATGTTTTCTACTCTGATACTTTTTTAGATATGACATCTGGTTCAAGCGGAAGCATGATCATTGACAAAGATACAAAAAAAGTTGTTGCTGTATCATTGGGGTGGTTATTATCATCCAACTTCAAGTACTACATTTTATCCTTGCGGTGTAATATTAAATACTGATGAAAATAGTAATACTGGCAAATGAAAAGAATATAACAAGCTAGACATGATAAGTACTATTGTTGGTGCGAAGATATATTAAATAATTCAATTGCATTTTTATACAATTGATTAGCTAATTCCTCTTCTTTAATTTGAAGAATTTTGCTCATTTCTTTTACAACATATGGTACATTTAAAGGTGAATTCACTTTGCCTCTGAATGGCTCTGGTGTCAATCACGGAGCATCTGTTTCACTTAACAAATGATCTAAAGGAATTTTTTTAATTGATTCTTTTAAATCTTTTGCACTGTTGAAAGTAATAACACCATTAATAGAAATGTAGAAATTTAATTTAACATATTTTTCTACTAGTTCAACATTACCAGTAAAACAATGAATAATGACTTTTAAATCCTCGGCATATTCTTCTAGAATTGACAATGCATCTTCATGTGCATCGCGAATATGGACCATCAATGGCAATTTATATTTATGTGCTAATTTAATGTGTTCAATAAAAATTAGTTTTTGTTCATTTTTATCGTAATTTTCATAATGATAGTCTAATCCTGTTTCACCAACTGCCACAATGTCTTTGTTTTCACGCAATAATATTTCAATTTCATTCATGGCTACATTGATGTCTATTTTGTCTATATCATTAGGATGAATACCTACACAAGCATAAACATTTTCTGACTCATTAGCATGTTTAACTGCTAATGCACTAGAATTTACATCAGTGCCGATATCTATATAAGAAATATTTAATTTTTTACATTCATTAGCAATTTCAGTGGCTTGACCATCTAATGGAGAATAATTGGTGTGAGTATGAACGTCAAAATATTTCATTATTTACCTACACAAAATTTACGAAATAACTCATTGTAGAAATTATATTCTTTTCCCTTGCCCAATATACTATCAATATTGATTAAAGCTTCGTGCAAATGCTGCATGGTAAGATCTAATGGTTGTTTTTTATTAATTAATATTTTTATATTTTTAAATTCTTCAACTATCTGCTGCATATAGCCGATAGAAGTGGTAGATTGTAAAACAATATCATTGTAGTCAATATTTATTTCAGTTTGTAATTTTCTAATTAAAGAATCAATCAAATTATCAATTTTATTTAATTTTGCTGACACTCTGATTCCTTTGATTGCAACTTTGCTTACCAGATCATTTTTATTGATAACGATAATATATTTTTTATCGAAAAGTTGTCTTTGAATTTGTTTGTCTTGACGATTCAAAGCTTTGGAACCGTCAATTACTCATAAAATTAAATTTGCTTTTTGTAAAGATTCTATTGTTTTTTTTATTCCCATTTTTTCAATCTCATTTTTACTAAAATGCATTCCTGCTGTATCTATTAAATTAATCATTGTTCCATTAAGATTGATGTGAGCATCAATCATATCACGTGTTGTACCTGGGATATTCGACACAATAGCTCTTGGTTGATTCAATAATGCGTTGAACAATGAAGACTTACCTACATTTGGTCTACCAATAATTACTACTTTAATACCCTCAAAAATAGAGATTGCCTTAGTAGAATTTTCAATCATTTTTTCAGCAATCTTAGTGAACATGTCTATTTTTCTTTGAAATTGTTTAACAGTAATATTTGGTACATCGTCAAATTCGGGGTAATCAATATTGACCTCTACTTGGCCTATTAATTGAAATAAATTTTCTCTAAATTGTTTAAGTTTATTAAGAGTATTTACATTCAAACCAATATTGGCTAACGTAATCGCTTTTTCACTAGTGGCATTAATTAAATTATTAATAGATTCAGCTTCATGAATACTTAACTTATTATTCATATAAGCTCTTTGTGTAAATTCACCAGCTAACGCTAAAGTACATCCATGTCTAATTAATAATTGAATAATTTTATTAGCTAAATAATACCCGCCATGACAATTTATTTCAATTAGATCTTCGCCTGTGTATGATTTTGGTGACACAAAAGTGTTTATTAAAACATAGTCAATAACTTCTCATTTGTCTAATATCTTAGCCTTTTGAATGCAAAATCCCTTTTTTACAATCTTTTTATTGGTAACTTTATTAATAATATAAAAAGCTTTAGAACCAGATATTCTAATAATATGAATAGCTCCATTCATTGGCGGAGTAGATAAAGCAACAATCGTTTTCATTATGTATTACTTTGTAAAATAGATCATATGTTATCAAACAACAAAATCTTAATAGGATTGACATTAATGTTAGTTAATAACTCAAATAATTTTTCGTTATTAGGTAGAATGGCTATAAGTATTTTTAAGACTAACTCTATCTGTTTATAGTTAAATTTAGCAAATTGTTCTTGTAATTGTTTGATGCTTATTAAATCATTTTTTTTGTCAATAAATATCTTCGCTAAATTGTATGCATTGTTAAAAGTATTATCTCGTAGATCCGTGTTTATATCATCATAGCTATGATAAACACGACTAATTATTTGTTTTTGTTCTATGGTTAACTTAAACTGGTTTAATTTTTCATTTGTTGATTTTATATTACTTTTAAGAATATAAGTTTGGCAACGACTTTTAATGGTTGGTAATACTAAATTAATTGATCTAGTTGTCAATATTGCATATGTATTTTTGGGTGGTTCTTCCAGAAATTTTAATAGTGAATTAACCGCCTGACTAGTAGCATATTCAATACCATAAATGATATATATTTTAATACCTCTCTCTTCAACTCCAGTTTTAGAAAATCGATTGATAATATTTAATATGTCTTCTTTTTTAATGTTACTGGCATATCCATTCACAGAAATATTGTCATAGTATGTTTTATTTTCTATTTTTTGCGCTCATTTATCATTAGGTAAAATAGCAACGATAGATTTAAGATAATCTTGAATAAATGCATGTAGATCGCACAATTTTGACTCAACTAAAAGAATAGCATGTGTTTTATTTTTAATATTAATTATGTTGTTATACATAATGTTCCTTAATTTTTTTTAAAATAATTTTTAAAACATCATTTGTAACATCGTTGATAGATTTTGAAGCATCAACTTCAATGATAGTTTTGTTAAAATCATCATCAATGATTTTACGATATCCTTCATAAACTAGTTGATGCAGACTTAATTTTTCTTGATCTAGACGATTAAATTCACGCAATTCATTATTGTGAATTCGTTCTAGTCCTTGTTCAGGCTTTACCATAAGTACAATAGTTAAGTCAGGTAAAATATTATTGATGCCAAAAGCGTTAATATTTCATACTTCTTTAATTCCTAATTTTCTAGCATATCCTTGATAAACCAAAGATGAATGAATATAACGATCACACAATACTAAATTACCTTTTTGTAAGTTTGGTTGAATAAAATCTTTTACATGTTGAGCACGACTGGCTGCAAATAATAAAGTTTCAGCTCTTGGAGAAATTTGATATTCAATTTTATTCAATAAAATATTACGAATATCTTCAGCAATAGGATTGTTTCTGCCACCAGGTTCACGAGTGATACTAATATGGAAAGAGTATTTATTTTTTTTCAGAAAATTATAGATATTAGCTAAAATGGTAGATTTCCCGCTGCCATCTGGGCCTTCAAAAGTAATAAATAATCCGTTTTTATTCATTTAATATGATTAATTTCCTTTCTTCATTTACTAAATAAATTCTTTATTATCAAAATATTTTGCTAAAGCTTTTGGTACTTTAATAGCCCCATCTGGTTGCTGATAATTTTCTAATACTGCTGCTCACAAACGGTCAATTGCTAACCCCGAACCATTTAATGTGTGTGGAAAAATAATTTTATTAGACATATTTTCTTTGTAACGTAACATTAAATTACGTGACTGAAAATCTTCACAATTTGAACAAGATGATATTTCCTTGTATGCTCCATATGATGGCAGTCAAACTTCGATATCATAAGTTTTAGCTGCAGCAAATCCTTGATCCCCTGTACATAAAAGAATAACGCGATATGGTAAATTTAATTTTTGTAAAATATCTTCAGCATTTGCCACCATTTTTTCTAAAGAATTATAAGAATCATTAGGCTTGGTTATCATTACCATTTCTGTTTTATAAAATTGATGTTGACGTATAACTCCTTTGGTATCTTTCCCCGCACTACCGGCTTCGCTACGAAAACACGAAGTATTAGCGGTTAACCATATAGGCAATTGTTTATCTAGTAAAATTTCATTTGCATAAAAACTAGTAAGTTGTACTTCTGCAGTTGGTGATAAATATTGCCCATTAGATAATTTAAATAAATCTTCTTCAAATTTAGGTAATTGACCTGTACCAATTAAAGTTTGTGCATTTAAAATAACCGGAGGTAACATTTCCAAAAAACCAGCTTTAGTATTTACATCTAATGTAAAAGATTGTAAGGCTCTAATTAATTTAGCTCCATTGTTACGATAAATAGTAAAACGTGAACCAGATAATTTCACTGCTCTTTCAAAATCAATATAATCTTTTTTTTGAGCTATTTCTCAATGTGACAAAAAGTTGAAATTGAAATTAATAGGTTTACCTCATTTACGAATTTCTAGATTATTTTTTTCATCTTTTCCAATTGGTACACTATCATGAGGAACGTTGGGGATAGAATGCAAAACAACATCTAATTCAGCACTTATATTCTGCAATTTTTTTTCTAATTCATTGATATCAATCTTAATTGTTTGCACTTTCAACTTAGCTTGATTAGCTAAATCATTTTTTTTATCTTTTATTAGTTTAGCAATTTGATTAGTTAATGAATTACGTTCAGTATTTAATTTTTGAATTTCAGTTGTTAATTTTTTTCATTTTTTGTCTAATAATTCATATTGCTGTAAGGCGGGATATTTTTTTCCTCTTGTATTAATTCGCTTTACAGTTTCATTAAAATTACTTCGCAAACGATTTATATCTAGCATTTTATTACCTACTCTTTTAAGTCGTCGTATTATATTAAATGTTTTAATATAATACTCTCGTCTATTAAAAAGGTTGATATGGGAAAAATTAAATTAAATATTGAAATTGATTGTGAAGTATATGAAGCTATTAAACAACAATATGAAGAAATGTCTAAGATATTGAATAATAAAATCAATGTTAATAGTGTAGATGAATACATTGAAAATATTCTTGTTTCGTGTGCTAAAAGTGGTGAACAAATGAAAAAACTTGGTTCTAAATTTAACGATATGTTTGAAAAATTTGGTGGTTTTGGTAATTTGGGAGATTTAGATTTAGAAAGTATTTTCAATCCTAAACCCAAAGAAAAGAAACCAGAAACACCTAAATCATCTAATCTAAAAAATTAAAATGAAACTTGCCATTGTATATCATGTATATAAAAATTCCGCCTCGCTAAAAAAATCGTTAGAAAGTATTTTTAGTCAGACTGATCAAAATTTTGAATTTATTTTTATTAATGATGGTGCTTCCGCTTCCATTAATAAAATTATTAAGGAATTTAATTTTTCTAAACTTAAGAAATTTACATATCTTAAATATAGTCAAAATCTTGGACATGCTGTTAGTTTTAATCAAGCAATTGCATCAATTAAAGCCGAATATGTAATGTTTGTGGGTTCTAATTTTATTCCAAACAAATCATTTATAAAATTAGTTAATGGTATTTTAAAAAACAATCCAAATACTGATGTATTGTCTTTTAACTGCGTTAAAAATGATAATACTTACCAAATATTTAATAAGTTAAATAGCAAAATGAAATTAATGTTGGATCAATCAATGAAAGACAAACTTTTTTCAATCAAATTATTACATAAACATAAAATTCTTTTGAATGAACAATTATATTCTCCATTAATATTTATGTACCAAACATTGAACTTGTTTAAAAAATGAATAATCGTTGATTTTCAACATGCTAGTTATGAAAAAAATAAAATCTATACCTATAATTTTTACGATATTTTTAAACAAAATGATAATTTGATTGATGAATATTCTCAAACTAAATTTTGACATTCTCATAATGATTTAATTGAATACTTCATGATAAACTATATTATTCTTATTTTTCTCATTCGTATTTTCCATGCTTATTCACAAAAATCTATTAAACAAAATGCATTACAAGAAGTAAAAACATGATTAGATAAAAACTTTCCTAATTGACGTAATAATAAAATTTTGAACAATCCTAAAAATCGTCAACCGGAATTATCTATAGCTTTTGTTAAGTTTAAATTTAAAACTAATTATGTCAATAAAATTATTAGAAAGTATAAATTGTAATGCCTAATGTATTGTCTTCAATTAGTAGTAGTCAAAATCCTAAAGCTCGATATGCTTTAGCTAAAGCTTCCAATCGTATTTTTGCTCGTATCTTGGACGCTGCTATTGTTTTAATTCTATCGTTTGGGGTTGCTATTATTATTGTTGTTACAGATAAAGCCGGCATTAAAGCTGCACTTAATTTACAACAAACATGAAGATATTTATTAATGTCACTTATATCAACTATTATTTTTGTATTTTATTTTTTGTTGCTACCATATCTAACTAAAGGTAAAACTATTGCTTTTTTTATGTTTAAATTGCGTATCTATAATCTAATACCCACTAAAAATTTCTTTATTAATCTTGTTAAGCGCGAGTTTTTTTTGTGAATTGTAGTAGTTTTTGCAAATTTAGTATTGGGTATTACTTTGTGTACAATGTCTTCTAATGATGCCGCTGATTTTTTGAAACGATTAATGCAATCTGATGACAACGCAAAAACTAGTCAAGCTTCTGTCGTGATATTTCAAGTACTATATGCTATTGGTGCAATATTATTGTTATTTGTTGTTATTCATATGTGTATTAACAACAAACGTCGTTGTTTTATAGATCATATTAGTGATACAGTAGTGATAAAATTGGTTGACATATCTAGTAACGAATCCAATTCATCATCAAATACCAAAATTGGTGGTCGAAGACGAAATTATGGTTTGCCAGGAGAAATTATCGGTAGTGCAGAGAGTGAAATAGATTCTTTATAATGTTGTCATGTTAGATTTATCTAAACTTAATCGCAATCAATTGGCAGCTGTGCGAGCAGATGATGGGCCGGTTTTAATTATCGCAGGAGCCGGAACCGGCAAAACGCGTGTATTGACTGCTAGAATTGCATATTTAGTTGAGCAAAGGAAATTTAATCCTAATCAGATTTTGGCTTTTACTTTTACTAATAAAGCTGCCAACGAAATGCGAACACGTATTAGCAACACACTAGAACATGCTTTTATCCCTTGGATTGGTACCTATCATGCTACATGTTTAAAAATATTAAAGGAAGATATCCATCATTTGAAACGTGCTAATAATTTTAATGTGATTGATGATGAAGATCAGTTAACCATTATTCGTGAAATATTCAAGGAAGGAGAAATATCGGTAAAAGATATCAAACCTAAAAAGGCATTAGAAATTATTCAAAAGGTTAAAATTGACGAAATTGATCTTACTAAAATTAATTCTTTGCAAAAATTACATGAATTGAAAATCTATCGTTGGGAAGAATTAAGCTCTTTTCGTCATATTGTTAAAAATTATGAAAAGAAATTGATAAAGTCAAATTTATTAGATTTTGATGATTTGCTTATTTTGACTCGTAAATTATTTAATGATCATCCTACTATAAAAGAAAAATGACAAAATAAATTTACATATATTTTAGTTGACGAATTTCAAGATACTAATCTCATTCAATTTGAAATATTCAATGCATTAATTAATCCAAAATCACAAAATATTTTTGTTGTAGGTGATCCTGATCAAACCATTTATACATGAAGAGGGGCGTATCCTAATATTTTTACTGATTTTTTACATAATTTTAAAAATGCTAAAACATATGTATTAGATTTGAATTATCGATCTACTAAAAACATATTAAAAGTTGCTAATAGTTTAATTAAAAATAATAAAGAGAGAATTGATAAAGAGTTAATTACCAATAATGTTGAAGGTAGTACAGTCATTGTGTACACAGGAGATACAGCTCAACAAGAAGCCAACTATATTGTTAAACAGATACAGAAAATGTTTAAGAACAAAAATTACACATATCATGAAATGGCCGTTTTATACCGCGCTAAACATTTGTCACGTTTAATTGAACAAGAGTTCATTAATAATAATATCGCTTACTATGTTTATGGTGATATTCGTTTTTACCAAAGACGTGAAATTAAAGATTTGATTGCTTATTTAAAATTGATTGCCAAACCTAGTGATGAATTATCATTGAAACGAATTATCAATATTCCAACACGTGGGATTGGTCTTGTAACTATAGAGAAAATTAACCAATATGCAGTTGAACATGATCTTAAATTTCATGATGTGTTATTACAAATCGCTAATAATGAAATAGATGCTCAATGAGCAAAAACTAATATTAAGCAATTTATGATTTTATTAGAACATATTTATAAGGAAACTAAAACTTTATCAATATCAGAAATTTTAAAAAAAATCATCCAAATTATTAAATATGAAGATTATATAAAAACTCTAGATCAATCTGAAGAACGTTGAGAAAATATAAAAGAATTGATAACAGCTATTGAAGAATATCAATTTAAACATCCCAATAGTTCATTAGAAGAATTTCTAGATGAAATTAGTTTATATACAGAGGCAGATGATAATAAAAATAGAATGCATAATTCTGTTTCTTTAATGACTATTCATTTTGCTAAAGGAACTGAATTTAAAGTAGTTTTCATAATTGGTTTAAATGAAGGAATCTTTCCTACCAGACATTTAAATTATGAAACAGATATGGAAGAAGAACGTCGTATCGCATATGTTGGTATTACTAGAAGCATGGAAAAACTTTATTTAACATGTAATTTAGGTTTTTCACCTATTTCTTCTGAAAAATTGATTCCTTCTCGCTTCATCAAAGAAATTGGTAAAAATAATTATCAAATGGATAGTTCTGAAATGGTATCAATTAGTAAAGCAGATTTAGATTGATATGATTCTAACACTATTGCAGATTTTCAAAATAATTACAACACTGAAATAATTAATTTTAAAATTGGCGATGTAATTGTACATACTATATTTGGTAGCGGTGTAATTATTGGCATTAATGGTGATATGTTAGATATAGCATTTAAATCTCCATTTGGGATTAAATCATTAATCAAAAATCATAAGTCCATTAAAAGATTAAAACATTAAACAAGTATTTTTGGTTTATAACGATTATAAATTCATATCTATACTTTTCTTTGCCCATGATTTGTCCTTTTGTTAATTAAATGATATATTGGGACAAAATCGCTGATCCTTTGTTCGGGACATTTTCCCTGAATTTTTAGAAAAAATTTGACTTATTTAATATCAACCGTTATACTTAATTCACTGAAATCTCAAATAGCGAGAGTAACGCCTAAATGCGCACCCCTTTTATTTTGCTTTATACATCTCGCACATATTTTATAGATTTGTGCTAATTATTTTCCTATTTTTGATTTCAATTGAAATGAAAGGAATCTAATTAACCATTTAATGGTTATTGAAAAAAAGTGTTTATGTATAAATACTCAATTATTATCCCTGTTTACAACATTCATACAAACTATCTAATGCAATGTTTGAATAGTGTTAAGCAGCAAACATATGACAATTATGAATGTATTTTGGTTAACAATAATGCAAATAGTCATAATATATCCTTTATGCAAAAATGAGTAAACGAGCATAAAGATAAATTTAAATTAATCCGTAATCAATTGGGTAATTGTTCTGGTACAGCAAAAAATATTGGAGTAAGAAATGCTACCGGTGATTTTATCATTTTTCTTGATGCTGGGGATTATGTTGAACGTACAATATTAGAGACAATTAACAAATATGCCAAAAAATATTGTAACTTACAGATTCTTTCTTTTGGTGCCACATGATTAACTACTAATAATGAACTAGTAAAATTAAAACAAAATTATGATAGATGACAACCATACACTTTAACGAACATTAATCTTAGTCATAATTTGGTAAAAGACAAAGTTCATACTTGGAGTAAGTGTTATGCTAAAAATTTTTTAATTGAAGGAGATATTTGACATCTTGATAAATTAGAATGTGAGATAGATATTTATTTTCACATAGTTACTTATTCTAAAGCTAATCAAATTTTTGTAATAGATGAGCCGTTGTATGTTCGTCGTCAAGAATTACATACTATTCAATGTAAACATATTCATCCCAAAGAAAAATTATTTAATTTAATGGATTATGCTTTCAAAGCATTTGAAATAATTCGTAAGGATGATTCTGTTTTAGCCAAATATTTTTACACTTTTTTCAAATTTTTCTTTGAAACTTATGCTGTTAATGAATTCACTAATATTAAAAAAGAAGAATGGTGAGATGATGTTAATACACGTTTTACTAAAATGTATCAATGATTGATTCAAATTGGACATTAATAGCAATATCTACCATTATCTTCATTTCTTTTCATCGTCAATGAAAGTGTTAACTATAAAAAATAACCATTAAGCTTCGATTTTAACTTTAGCACCAACTGATTCAAATTTTTTCTTAATTTCTTCAGCTTCTTCAGGTTTAATATTCTCTTTAATAATAGCCGGGGTCTTTTCCACTGCCCCTTTAGCTTCCATTAATCCTAAACCAGTTGCTTCTCGGAATGTTTTGATAACTGCTACTTTTTGAGCCCCTGCATCCACTAATGAAATAGTGACAGAAGTTGGTGCTTCAGTTGGCCCAGCGGTTGCAGGAACTGCTGCCACAGGAACTGCAGCGGTTACACCAAATGTTGTTTCAATTTCTTTTACTAGATCGTTTACTTCTAGCAATGTCATTTCCTTTAATGTTTCAATAATTTGTTCTTTTGTTAATTTTGCCATATTTTTTTTACCTTTTCTATTTTATTGTGTTTTACGTTCACCAACGGCTTTAATACCATATGCTAGATTACGAACTGATGCTTGTAAACAAGATAGTAGCATTGATAATAACCCTTCACGTCCAGGAATACTAGCGATTTTTGCTAATTTGTCTGGTGATATATGATTAGATTCCAAAATTCCGTCTTTGTATTTCACAAAAGTATGCGTTTTCATAATTTCGTGCAATTCTTTAAACGGAGTAATTTCATCACCATTAGCAATTAATATTGCATTTGGCCCTTGCAGTGAAATGAATCCTTCTAATTTAGCCAAATTAATTGCTCTTGTGTAAATGTTATTTTTAGATACATACATTTTTGCATTTGCTGCATGTAATTTTTTACGTAAGGTAGTTAATTCTTTTGCTGTTAAACCCAAATATTCAAAAATAATGATGGATTTAGCTTTGGCTAATTGTTCAGCAAGTTTTTTTGATTCTTGTTCTTTTGTTTGAATGATTGTTTTCACAATTTTAACCTCCTCAAGTATATTCGCATTAACAATTAAAATGACTTAGGTGAATCCACCAAAGTCATTTGAAATGTACAAATATTTGTATCACCTCGGTAACATAATTAAGGTATTTTCCCGTTACTGTCTTTGGTTAATGCTTTGTAAGTATATATATTTTTTTAAAATTCAATTATTTATTTTTTCATAAAACGTTTAACCATTTTATTAAATTCATTCATAAATATTTAGGTGAACCAACAAAAATTCACTCAATCAAACATTGATTTAGTATTTTTTGTTTTTTTAAGTTCTTTGCTAACAATTCAATTTTGCTTCGAGCTTAGTTTAAAGTAATCTGGCGGTTATGCTAGGAGTTGGAACCCTAAGTCCAAAGATTATACACCACTTTCAACATATTGCTAAACTACCCTATTACCATTTTTAATAGACTTCGTAATAGGATAGACTTGCTGGCAAGAGTCTTGTTTAGTGGCCTTTTGAAATAAAAGTGCAATATTAAAAGAAAAAGCGTGTTTTCGGAAAACACGCATTTATCCCTATTACCATTTTTAACTCTTATATATTAAACGATTTTTAGGAAAATTGCAAACTTTTTTTCAAAGTGGGTTATTTAGTTTTTATAAATCTTTAGATTAAATAGCCAACGGTTATTGGTAGGCATAATCCTAAACCATTTACATGAGATAGTAAACCTATAAGTGTATTTACCGTTACTATTGAGAACGATTGAAAACTAGTTACAACACTACGACAAGAAGCGGAACCTACAACAAACAATATGCTAACGTGAGTCGTTAAGGGTATGAGTGAAGAAAAACAATTTTTATATGGAAAGACGTGTAATGCTATGCAACTAGAACCAACGCTGTGGTACGTGCCAGAAGTGGTGATCTTTTTATTGTTTTTCGTTAATCGCATTTAATCTTCGATCGCAAGAAGCAGTCTATTAAATGTGCAAAGATTTGGGTGTTGAATCACCATTTTTTAGTTTTGCTAATTAATTAGATTAGTTAATTTCTATAAAGAAAGAACCAAAGAAATATATAAGTAATATCTTTTTACTAGAAATATTATTTACAAAACACAATACCGTCAAATTAACCGTTTTTTATTTTTAAGAAGTAGTTAGGTATTCCAAATCTCTTAATTCGTTTCTATACGCTTATAAAGCGTTTTAGCATATCTATTTGAATAATGGGTAAATTCATTAACGTGATTCATAACGGACATTCATTTATTTTGGAAGAACATATTACTAGTTTTAATAATGGTTCCGTTGATTAAACAATTAGCAACATCAGTGGCATCAACATTACGAATTGATGAAATGATATAGTGTTCCATTACAACACGAGGTGTATTACCCAAGACCATGGCAATTGTTTGAATATCAATATTAGCTTCAGACATAATCGTAGCTAATGTTCTTCTTAAACTATGCGCTGATCAATAGAAACTAAATTTAGCTCATTGTCGAAATACACGGAAACCTTCACCAATAATAGATATGCTTAATTTTTTATTGTCTTCAACAAAATATTTATAACATTCAACAGGAATATAAATCTCACGTTGCTTACAAGTTTTTTCAGTATTAATAATAATTTCAGCACGCTCTGATAAATCAATTTGAGATTTAATAAAACGTTGTGCAGGAGATAATGATCAATTAATATTACATAATTCACCAATTCTCATACCAGAGCATAATAGAGCTTCAAAAGCATAATAAATTTTTAAACGACATAAACGAGTGTGTTGACGTTTATTAATAACCATTTTACTTAGTGGTAAATTTATTCATTCATTGAATTTGCGACGTATTAATGAAATTTGTTGTTGATCTAAACGCGTTGTCATTTTTGAAATTTCACCAGGATGAGATTCGATTCACTTATCATTAAATTTATCATAACCGTAAAATAAATTAAATGACCAACGAAACATACTAGTTGTACTGTGAGCAGAATTTTTATTTTTCATTAATCTAGTAATGCTATTAGCTTTAAAAATGTTTTGTTTTGGATTTTTACTGAAACATAAACGATATTTTTTTAGCAAATAGTAATAGTATAGATTTTTGCGTTG
Organism: Mycoplasmataceae bacterium; assembly: GCA_031258945.1. Classification (GTDB taxonomy): domain Bacteria; phylum Bacillota_I; class Bacilli_A; order Mycoplasmatales; family Mycoplasmoidaceae; genus Malacoplasma_A. Next base: position 29,057 of record JAIRME010000022.1, read on the forward strand.
CTTGGCTAAATTTAATAATTTTTTAAAAGTGATAATTGGTTTCACAAAACTCCTTTACCCATAATGGGTAAACAAATATACATACCAATATGCATGTTTTAGTAATGGTAAATATTTACTTTGTAATTGAAATTATTAATCTTTAAGAAATAGTTAATGTAGTTGTAAATGGCGCCAAACTTTCTACGCTATCAACTTTAATTTGAAGAATAAAAGTATACACACCAACTTCAGATGCACTAGTTCATTTAACTTTATCATCAGAAATGGATAATCATGACGGTAAAGTTTGACTACCAGTCATTAAAATAACAAAATTAGGAGTAGGAGTTTTTCCGCCGTTTTTTGAATCACCTTCGATTAAAAATTGAAATGTTTGATCAGATTCTCCAGAAGTTTGAGCATTACCAAGAACGGTTGTAGGCCCATCTGTAATTGAAATTTTACTAATAGTATAACTTGGCAAACATGTCGTCAAAATAGCTGTTGTAATTCCACCAAAAGCAAAAAATGCAAACATTATTACAATTACTTTATTTTGTTTTATTCATGTTAATATTCTCTTCATATTTGTCCACCTAAAAAACTTTTCATATTATATTACGTTTTAAATTAAATCGCTTTTGGTTCTTTGGCGATATGCAATACAATTTTTAATGCAAGCAGTTTACTGCTAGAAAAGAACAAATAAAGGTTCCACTAAGAACCTTTGTACCAGTTTGGAGCTACAAATATGAAATTTGTTTTCTTTTGGGACACAGCCCTTGGCAAGAGCATAGACCTATTTAAAGACGATTATCAAAATGATAATCAGTAAAAAAGTAATTATTACGTTTTTGATAACGTATAATCCATTTGTTTTTAAGTAGGTTTGCTCTTGCCAAGGGTGAACCTTTTTTGATATACATCACCTCCATGAAAAATGGAAAAGCATAAAGCGAAGTCTTATGCTAAAATTTCAAAAACAAAGGTGATGTTAAAAAGGTTCATTTATTGAGGCGACTTTCTTTTATAAAAAGAAACGGGTCGGCAATAAGCGGTTTGATGAAAAAAACGCGGGCAAAATTTCACTAGCTTTAGGGCCTCTTGAGTTTTGGAAATTTTGCCTAATGCTTAAAAAGATTTATTAAGCATTAATAAATCTCCCATTTTAAAACAAAAGAAGTCGGCAAGAATTGCCGTGCACTTCTTTTGCGAGTACAACGAGTTTTCTTATACATGCCACCGCGAAACCCTCTGGGCGCCGTAGGCGAGATGCGAACACGGGCGGCGGTCAGATGCTATGCATCTTGACAGATTGAGTCAACCCTTAAATTAAAGGGTTGGTGAAAGATGTGACTCAATTGATTTGAGACACCGCCGAGTTTCGTTTGTCTATTACCTTATTAAACAAACGAAACTGGCTTTGACAACCACACCTCACACCACCCTAATTTATTAGGGTTTTAATTTATTAAAATGAGAGAGAATAGTTTCCGGTGCTTTTGCAGCGGAAACTATTCTCTCTCATGGTGTGATGGTGTGGTTCTTAAAATTTTCTTAGAAAATTTTAACATATTAAAAAATATTTGTCAATGTCCTTAATTTATAATATTTTTGATTTCCACGATCAAAGGAAATGAATATCATGGTGTCTAAGAAAGAAAAAATACAAGAAATTTTAAAACAACCGAGCATAAAAACATTACTTTTTATACTCGTTAAATGAAGTAATTTAACAAGACCTCAAATGGCTAAATTAATTAATTTAAGTGAGCGTCAAATAACTAATCTTTTAAAAATTATTGATCCTAAGCCTTACGAATCTGAAGATAAAGGTTTAAACTTAGTTGTCTTTAAAGAATACCCTTATAGCTCCAAAAGATTGTATAGCGCAACAAGTTATGCACAACGTCGATTAGGCGTCGTTAAAGGCATAGAGAATGGCAACCGAATAAAGTTATCCGCTAGATACGATACTAAATTTAATTTCTACGAAGTAGAACATACAGATTGATGTATTAAAGCTTTATTAAAAGAATTTGATAATAAACCTTTTGATTGAAAGCAGTATCTAACTGCACGAGAGATAGGCCAACGATGATATGAAATTTATAAAGATATTAAAGAAATATGGCACGCTGGCGTTGAAGAGAGAAAACCAGATTTATTAATTTTAAACAAGGATTTAAAAGGACAGATTTGTATCGAAGTAGAAAATACTCCTAAATCTGAAAAACGTATGCGCATAGTTTTAAGAAGTCTTTATGCACTAGGCGACTATGCTAAACGTTTTAAGCAAGTTAAAATTTATGCGAATGAAAAACTACCAGTCTATAACAAATGGAAAAATTTGATACCATATATTGACTCGGGTGATGCTCCAGAGCATTTAGAAATTCTTAAACTCCATGAAAGTTTAGAGAAATACTAATTAACAGTCTATCTATAAAATGTATAGATAATATTTTATCTATATAAATATAGATATTTTTTTATAGATACGTTTATTTAATTATGCTTTCAATAAAAGCTTTGATAAAACCGTTCACTGTTGTGCCGTTTTTTCTAGCAATAGCTTCAAACTTAACATAATCATCAGCTAAAATACTACACCCAGCATTTTTATATACTTTTCGTTCTAAATTTTTAGGTTGTTGTAATTTAGCAAGCACTAATTTTGTATCTATATTTTTTATAGATATCTTTTTATCTACACTGTGTGTAGATACATTAGATTTTGTTTTGTGCATAATGTAATTAGACAATTGTTCCAAAGTTGCCGTACGTAAAGATTTATTATTTTTGTCTTTAATACGATATTTGTTTGTGTCTATCTGGTCTACTGTTCATCCAGTTAATTTTTCATATTGTTTGATGATTTGTTTATTCATTTTTATTTCCTATCTGTATAACTTTATCTATAAAAATCATAATACATTATCTATAGAACTATATAGATATCTTTTTATCTATATTTATATAGATACTTTTTATAGATATCGTCAATAAAGAAAAATCATGGTAAGTAAGCTTTTAAGGGCTTAAACCCATGATTTAGTTAAGAATAGTTTGTTTTGAATTGTGAATTTGATTAAGGATGAGATTTCATGTAGTCAGTAACGACTTTATTAAATTCATCTTGTTTATCTAAACGAGTGTTGATGGTTTTGAAACCAGTACGCATTTCCTCTGCCAACTTTTCTACCGTTTGCTGTAATGATGTCACTACTGAACGCAAAGGAGGTAGATTGGAACTTGAAGAGGTTGTATTATCTGGACTAGGACCAGGATTATGTGGTTTACGTTTCTTAGTTTTCGTTTTAAC
>JAIRME010000037.1 GCA_031258945.1 Mycoplasmataceae bacterium
TGATTCTTTAAGTTTATCAGGCATCACAAGTGATCAATTAAAAGACTATTTTTTATTGAGACATAATTTGACTGACAAAAATATACTTAACATAATTGTTTATGATTTTTGTCATAAAATCTTGGATGGAAACAAAACACCATTAAAAATAAAGACTAGTGTAAAAGATCACTTAATTTCATATATGTTAACAGATGATTTTATATCGATGGGTGAAGGTAGGTTTGGTGATGAAACTTATATTTACAAAAAAGGTACAAGAATTGAAGCTAAATTTTCTAATAATGGCTTTTATATGTATGAGAAAGCAACAACAATCACCAATGATAATATGAGTATTTATGAGTACAATTCTGAATTGACTAGAGAAATATCTTTTAGTGATTTAACAATGAGTATTAACGGAACAACAGAAACCGCCAATTATTTGTTAACGTTTACTTCAAACAATGTTTCTGTTGAACAAATTTCATTACTCAAAATTTGATACCCTAATATTGCATAAGCATATTTATTGCAAAGTCATAACAATAATTTTTACTTTAACAGTGGTAAAAATTATTAATTAATGTACGGGTTTAGTGTTGCTAAATATTAAAATTTTTAATAAATAATGTATTAACTTTATATAATACAATACATTATGAAATTAAATTTAGAACCAGAAACCATAAGGACGAATGTTAGCTTTCGTCTTGATAATAAAGTTATTGAGTTTATAAAAAAATTATCTAAAGATAATGATACTAGTGAGAGTAAAATTATGGAACATATCATTAAAGATTTTATGAAGAGGGGTAATTAAAGTGCAAAGCAAGATAGTCCACACACACACACACACACAGGCGGAAAACGTCTAACTAATTCTCACATTTTAATCGGAGGGAAAGACACTCTGAAATAGGAGTGTTTTTTGTTGTTTGCCTGTGGTTGATTTTATCAAATCCAAGAACAGAGTTTTTAAACATGGAGAAGTATTCACTAATCCAAGAGAAGTTAATTCGATGCTTGATTTAGTCAATACTGAATGTAATAAAATTGACTCTACATTTTTAGAACCTGCTTGTGGTGATGGAAATTTTTTAATTGAAATCATTAAAAGAAAATTCATATTATTGAAGAAGTTTAATAAAAGTCAATATGAATGAGAACTAAATGGTATTAAAATTATTAATTCTATTTATGGTATTGAATTATTGACTGACAATACTATTGAATGTAGAAAAAGACTTTTAGGTTTTTTTATTAAAAAATACAAGAGTGTTTTTAATTCGATTGACCAAAATGTTATTAAATCAATTGAATATATTCTTTCTAAAAATATTGTTAATGGCAATGCTTTGACATACAAACAAGTTAAAAATAATCAAGAAACTGAATATCCTATTGTTTTTAGTGAATGAACTTTTTTACAAACTAAATGTAAAGAAAAAGTTTATGAATATGAAAGCATTTTAAACACAACTCAAAAAGCACAAAAAATAAATATTGTTCAAACTTTGTTCGACGAAATTGAAGCTAATGATTATTTAAAAAGCATTAAACCAAAACTAATTTCTGAATCACCAATGGTTTATTTCAAAAACATTTGGGGAGTAGTACATGTCTAAAAATATTTTTTTAGTTAGTCAAAATATTGACATTGAAAAAACAAAAGAAGAAGCATCTAAATTGGGTGTTGATTTTAAAGGTAAAGCTATCAATAAATATAGTGTTGGTATTGTCAAACAAGATGAAGAATACACAAATGCCAAAATGCCAGATATTTATGAATTTTTAGCAGACATTAATAATAGTGATGTGAAAACGCCAACTTGATTAGCAAATGCTTTATTGGATTTATTGCCTAAATCTATATGAAAAGATGAAAACTCTACTTTTTTAGATCCATGTGTCAAATCTGGGGTGTTTTTAAGAGAAATTATTAAAAGATTATCTGATGGATTGAAGGACAAAATTCCAGATACATGTGAAAGAATGGGACACATTCTTAAAAAACAAGTATTTGGAATCTCACTAGAAGAAATAGGTTCATTATTAGCAAGAAGAAGTATTTATTGTGCAAGATTTGCTAATGATGAATTAAGGAGTTGTGCTATTTCTAAATATGAAAATAACTCTGGAAATCCACCAAAGATGGTATTTAATACGCCAGAAGGTAACATTAGATATCAAAGATGCCAGCACACTTGGAAAAATGGTAGGTGTGTGGTATGTGGAGCAAGTGAAGAACAATTTGGGGAAAAACAAACAACTATTTGAAAAGACGAAAAACACACTATTCCTAAAAAAGATAAAAAAGGTAATATTTTGCATAAAGATAACCATTGTTATGAATTCATTCACAATGAAAATATAAAGGAGACATTCAACATGAAATTTGATGTAATTATAGGAAACCCACCTTATCAATTAAGTGATAGGGGAGAGAATGTTTCACAAGAAGAAATCAAGAACCCTTCTGCAATTGCTATTTATCCAAGTTTTGTTCTACAAGCATTGAAATTATCTCCTAAAAATCTTATTATGATAATTCCAGCAAGATGATTAAGTGGTGGAAGAGGTAAAGGAATTAATGAATTAAGAAATGAACTCTTATATAAAAAACACTTAAAAGAAGTCCATATATTTGAAGAAGGAAAAGATTGTTTTCCGCATACTAGAATTACTGGTGGAATAATGTATTTTCTATATGATTCAACAACAAGATATGAAAAGACAAAATGAGTTACACACAATGTAGGTAATACTGAAATCAAAATAGAAAACAGAGACTTATCTAATATATCTGCTAAACCATTTATTAGAGATCCAGAAGCAAAAAGAGTAGTTGATAAGATTTGAAGTAATGAAAAAAATGATGGGAAGGATTCCTCCCAAATAGTCTTTGGGAGGAATCCTTATAGTTTGAGATCAAACTTCAAGGATTACTCCCAAAAGAAATTAAAAAATGGAATCAAGCTTTACTACAATGGTGGATTGAGACATCCAGGGATGCAAATTGGATGATTACCAAAAAACTATAAACTTGAAAAAAATAAAAATATGGTTAATGAATATAAGATTATTATTTCAAAAACAATTGTTACTTACAATCAAGCAGGTGAATTTAAAAGATGAAATAAGTTTGAAAAGCAATTATTTATTTCTGAACCAAACTCTTGTTCAACAGAAACTTATTTAGTTATCAAACCAGAAAAATCAAATAAAGAAATATGTGAAAACATTATTTCATACATGAAAACTAAATTCTTTTTCTTTTTATTATCAGTTGCTAAACCATCTCATAATACTAATAAAGATGACTTTTGTTATATTCCATTACAAGATTGGAATGAATCTTGGAATGACGAAAAACTTTATAAAAAATATAAACTTTCAAATGAAGATATAGCAATCATAGATAAGTATGCCCCAACAAAGGAATAGTTATGTCAAATAAAAAATACATTTACATTTACAAAGTTGATGACTCTGAAAATAATCAGACATATAAAGGTTGAATAAAAATTGGTGAAACTACTAAACAACCTGATGAAAGAGTTAATGAGCAATCACATGGACAGGTCAGAACTAAACTCCAATTATTATGATGAACAGAAGCAGTAGGACAAGAAGGACAAATCATTTCAGACCATGATGTTCATAATCTATTACATAAAAACCTTATTCAATGGAGTAAAAAAGATAGAGAACTCAAAGAAACAATGGGCTCTGAATGATTTAAAACACAATGAAATACTGCCAAACTTGGTGTTGAATCATTATTAAATAAAACAAAGTTTTCACCTAATAGAACCACTAACTTTAAACCAAGGGAAGAACAATCTGAATGTATCAAAGAAACTAAAAAATGATTCACACAAAATCCATCTAAACCTAAATTTTTATGAAACTGTAAGATGAGATTTGGTAAAACAATGGCAACTTATTGGCTTGCCAAAGAAATGAAACTTAAAAAAATTTTAATAACTACTTTTAAACCAGCGGTAAAAGATTCATGAGAAACTGATTTATTAAATCATATGGATTTTGATGGATGAGAATATATCGATAGAAATTATTCAATTGAAGAAAGAAAGCAATTATTGAAATCAAAAAATAATATTGTTTGCTTTGCTTCATTGCAAGACTTGTTGGGCAGAAATCAAAATCAAGAAATTAAAGATGTCAATAAAATCATTCATGAAACTGAATGAGATTTGGTTGTATTTGATGAATATCACTATGGAGCATGAAGAGAACAAGCAACAGTTACATTTAACCCAGAAGAATTTGAAGAAAAGATTTTTCAAGAACAAGATAAATTGACTGGCGATGATACTGAAAAAGAAGATATGGCAGAATTATCAAAACAAGATGCTATTAAAGAAAAAGAATTATTCCCCATTCATACCAAATATAAACTATATTTGTCTGGGACGCCATTTAGAGCAGTAAATCAAGGTGAATTTTTAGAAGCACAAATTTATACATGAACATATGAACAAGAACAAGAAGCAAAAAAAATACATGAAAATTTAGGTAATAAATCTCCATATTGTGAATTACCACAAATGATAATTGCCACATATAAATTAACACCAAAAATTAAAGGCATTCATATCAATGATGCTAAATTTTCATTAAATAAATTTTTTGATAGTAAATGTCAAGAAATTACCAAAAATGGTAAAAACGAAAAACTCTATTCATTTAAGAATCAAGAATCAGTTGTAAATTGATTAGAAATGATGACTTACAAATTATCCCCATTGTCAGTAGATGATGAAAGAAGGGGTACTAATAGACCAGTGATGCCATTTGGTGGCATTGACACAAAGAATAATCTAAATTTCAAAGAAGAATTAAAACATACTATGTGATTATTAAAAGATATTGGCTCATGTGAAGCAATGTTTAATTTACTTAATACACACAAACACCTATTACCAAACTATAAAATAGTTAGATGCTATGGACACCATTGTGGGTGTGGTGCTGATGCTCTAAGTCCTGTAAGAACTGCCATCACAGATAATCCTTCAAAAACAAAAACAATTATTCTTACATGTGGTAAATTAACAACTGGTGTAACCATCAAAGAACTAAATGGAGTACTGATGTTATGTGATTGTAATTCAAGTGAAAAATACATGCAATCTGCTTTCAGATGTCAATCGCCATGGTATACATTAAATCCAGATGGAACTAAAACAATCTTCAAAGACAAGTGCTACATTATTGACTTTATGCCAAATAGAACACTGCAACAAGTTAAAACATATAGCATTCAACTAAATACTAATAAAAACAAATCACAAACACAAAAAGTGGATAATTTTATAAGATATTTGCCAATTTTTTCATTTGATGGCATGGCAATGAAACAACTAACACCAGATGAACTTATTCAAACAGTTTTATTGGGTTTTGATGTCACTAATTTAGCAAAAAGGTTTTATGAACATAGATTGATTAATATGAATGATGACTTAATAAATCTTGTAAATGGCAATAAAGATATTGAGAGAATACTCAACAAAATTGATGTGTTTAGGAAATTTGGTAAAGAGTCAATGAGAGAAATTGCTGCTCAAATTTGTGAAACAAATAAAGATATTTCTGATTTAGAAGAAAAGAATTTAAAAACAACTGATAAAAACAAAAAAGCACAAATATCTGCTGAACTTAAAGAAAAACTTAAATCAAAACAACAGGCAAGATCTAAAATGAAAGATAAATTAGGGACATTTTTAGCAAAAATACCAATATTTATGTATTTAAATAATTGAAGAGAAGAAAAATTAGAGGATGTTATTAGGTATGTAGAGACTGATTTATTTGAAAAGGTAACTGGTTTAACAATTGAAGATTTTGAAACATTAAATAGGTATGGTTTTTTTGATGTTGCTTTATTAGATGACACTGTTTTGTTGTTTAGAGTGTTCGAAGAACCAAGCCTGAAATATTTAGGTATTGTTAGAAATGCCAATAGAGAATATGGATTATTTAGCAAAACCATATCAGAAGCAGATTTCAATGAAATTAAAAATGATTTAAGAAGAGATTAACTACTATAAAGTTAGGAGTTTCAAACCTGATATTGAGTCAGCATTTTTGATTAACGGTATCAGAGTGGTATGCCCTTAATAAAAAAGTGAAATAGCATCCATTAAATAGATAAGAGCATATGTAATTAATTGGATACAGACTATCACAAAATGCTTGTACTTTGTAATGACAAATAAAGTTTTAAAACATCTACACAATTCTGAAAAAAATGTAAAACTACTAAAATTTTTTATTGAAATTAGTGCAAACAAAGGCGATATTGTATTAGATCCTTTCATGGGTTCCGGTTCAACTGGTGAAGCTTCAAAATTATGCGAACGAGATTTTATAGGTGTTAAACTCAATCAAGAAATTTATAAAATAATTGAGAAAAATTAAATATATGTCCTGCATAAATCTTCAAACATTGTATTAATTTGGCTACTAAATGATAATTTAGAAATTTGTTTAGATCAACATACTCATTGGACATACTTATCTAAGTATTTAGAATGAACTCCGTGTGTTCTTTTAATCATAGATTTAAGCATTGAGTGTAATGAATTAACATTTCTTAATTTATTATCTCGTTTAACTATTTCGGCATTAGTTTGTATTAAATGAATGCTATTTAATTTAGCTCATTCAATGTAGGCATTTTCTTCATCAGTTAATACAACGGTATCACTATTTACTTTAATCTTGTCATTAAAGGCATTATTCATTTTCTCAATGGAATTTTTACCATAACCATTAAATTTAGCGACCACTAAATTAGCTCGATTAACAGCCGTTGTATAACATATTAAGTTATGAGAAATACCTCGTAATTTAGGTAACATCTTATTAGATTTACCTTTTTCACCTTTAAATGATTGTTTAAAGAATGTGTCATCCATTTCGATAGTACCTTTAAGTTTATTGTGAGTTAATCTTTTAACTAAAACATCCATAATCTTATGTCTTCAAATTAAGGCAGTACATTTATTAATCTTACAAATAGTGGCGGATTTGCGTAGACTAACACTAGATAACATTAATTCAATAAATTTAAACCAAATATTTTTATTTTTGTGGGTGTTATAAAATATTGATTTAACGGTAGGTGTAAATGTCTTTTTACATCTATGACAATAGTATCTTTGAAGTCCGTTCTTTTTACCGTATTTCTTAGTCATTCTGCTTTGACAATGTGGACATATTGCATGGATTTCATTTCTTACTTCATCTAACGAATCATAAATTGAAACAATAGATTGAGAATGATTTTCAGTAGATAAATCCCTAATGAGTTGTTCTATTTCTCATCTTGGTAATTGGTGTATTAATTGTTTAATGTTTTGGTAGTTGCTTTGTATCATATTACCATTATTATAATACATTTATTATTAAATAATTAAATAATTTATATATTTAATAAAAAAGCAACACTAAACCCGTACATTAAGTAAAAATTAATAAAATAACTTTTTAAAAAATTACATTTTATTGATAGCAGAAACACCAATCAAATTTAGACCATTTTTTAATATTTGTTTTACCGTGTGTGCCAAATAATATCTTTGTTTACTTAATTCAAAGTAATTGTTATCAATTATTTTATTATTAGCATAAAATACATGGAAAGATTTCGCCAAATTAGTTAAATACAATGTCATTTTATGTGTTTCATAATTACGTGCAATTGTTTGAATAGTATGTTTAAAATAATG
>JAIRME010000001.1 GCA_031258945.1 Mycoplasmataceae bacterium
ATTGGAACTTGAAGAGGTTGTATTATCTGGACTAGGACCAGGATTATGTGGTTTACGTTTCTTAGTTTTCGTTTTAACATCAACAAGAACATTATCACCAACCTTCACTGGATTATGATTTGCTTTAAGAATCTTAGTTTCTTTTTTCATATCTACATTATACAGGTGTTTAGAACACTTGCATCCTTTCACCGATTAAGCAAAGCTTATTTTTGACAAAATTAATTCGTCCTTTTACCCCGACAATTTGGCCACTAGTAATTTGCTTCATTTCTTCTGCAAACGTTTCGCGGTTAATTGATACAGACACAAGATCGTATCAATCATTGCTTGAACTGTTTGTACTAGTCTTTTCAACTTTGATATTCACAATAGCATCTTTTGATTTTGGTAATTTTGTTACTTGATCAACGATGCCGATAATAGCTACGAAATTCATGCTAGCGAGCCTCCATGTTGGTTTTCGATGCATATTCATATGCATAATCCAAACTCACATGTTCTCCATCAATAATGAATTCATCCGCTACAGGATCATAAAAAAGTTTTTTATATCAACCATATCAATTAAATGATGAAAGACATTTTCTTTTATTAACTCTAAATTCTACTTCAGACATTAATCTGATTTTGCCTTGAAAGTTCATTAGCTTGGGTACTTTTTGAAATTTAACCATAACTAAATACCTCTCATTTGAATTAAAGACTTAGCAACCCATGCTTTATGCACTGTACCAACTGGTTCTGTAAGATCCGGTTGTTTATGTGCTTTTCACAAAGGGTTACGTAGTAACACAGCTTTAGGTGTTTCAGCTTCGACTATGGTCATGGCATCGATTAGATTAGGGAATTTCTTCGCTAACCATGTATGCTCTGTCCACACATCTACTCATTTTTCACTTTTCAAAGAACTATCTGTTGACTTATTTTTTATCGAAGTCTCGATATTATTTAAAGTATTCACATTGAATACCTCCATTGCATGGCAAGGACCAGTCGTCTAGTAATTAGCTAAACGTTACCGCTAGCTTTTTCTAGAAACCAAAAAAAATAAATCATAACTCCGTATGACTAATAATATTTAGGTTTGCCTGCACCTAATTTATATCATTAAAGGTTGATTAATAAAAATTATTTATAATGTTCACGACACGTTAACAAATGAATAATATCATTGTTGACAGTGTATGTTAGACGATGTTTCCCTAAGATTCTACGACTTCAAACACCCTTTGTATGTTTTAATGGTTCAGGTTTTCCCAAACCCTTAAAAGGATTTATGGTCATATTTTCCAATAACATCTTAATTTTCTTTTTGCCTTGTTGACAATTATGATCAGTTTCTCAACGTTTTATATCGGCTGAAAATTCTTGAGAATAATGAAAAATGTATTTCTTAGTTACCGACACGTTCTAAAACTGCTTCTAACGAAATTGCATTGGATCTTTTAAAATTTTTAACTTCCTCTAATGCACGTTCCAAACCATTCATTTGTTTTATTGTTTTGATTGCAAACAAATGTTTAACGAATTTAATAGCAGATTCTTCGTTAACAAATTCGTTAGCATCTATCTTTACAATTATTTGAATCATAAGTTCCAACCTCCATTACAACTTTGTCAATTATAAACAATATTTTGTGGCATACATTTAATTGGTAGTATTTAGGTTTGCAAAAATCGAAAAAATAAGATCAGGCAATTGGTCTTATTTTTATTATGAATAAATAAAAAGTGCCAATCATAGAGGTAGATAAATCTACATATGATTAGCGCCTAAATATTATCAACAGCCATAAAGTAATCAACAATATGCATCCAACTTGCAGGCAGGATGAGTGTCTTGGCCAAGAATTAGCTGTTAGCTAATTAACACTCATTCCCATTCATTCTCGATATAAGTTTTTAATACAAGTGTTTTTATCATTTATAAAATCACTTGGTATATTTTCAAAAGATCGGCCTTCTTTTTGTAATTTGTTATTCCATTCGTTTTTACGGAAAACTTGAAATTCTGCTTCGGACATATTTTCGATTTTAATCAAGAGATTAGTATCAAAATTTGATTTAGCTATATTTGTTTTTCTTGATGTCTTTAGTAAATTAGCTTTTTTAACTTCGAATTCAGCAACTGTATCCATAATATTATCAACATGCAAATTCGAATGAATGTCATCTGATTCAATTGTTTTATATTCTGGCCAATTATTAATTAATTTCTTACCCATTGTACTAAACATAACTTGCCCTTTAAGTAACTTCCGGATGTCATTAGGATGTCAGATAAACGTTTCATCAACTCGAAGAGAACCAGCACCAGAGTGGGAAATATTTCCTTTCTCATCGGAAATCGTTTGGTCGGTATGCATTAAATGTTTGGTAGTGCCATGTATGGCAGCAACTGCCCTAATAGTTTCCTCGTCTCGCAATCGAGAAATAAAGAACGTAGTGCAATTATTGATGATGGTGTTTAATAAACCACGTTTATCTGCTTTTTCAAGGCCAGCTTTTTCTTGAATCCCAAATCCCAATGCAATACGTTTAGAACGGAATTGTTGGACCATTCCGCTTACTTGTCCTTGATCTTGAAAAACTTCCGAAGCTTCATCAATAATGAAAACAGTGATTTTGTCGTCGATCCTGCGTTGCATTTCATTGTAATTAGCTAATTGTTGAAAATCATAAAGCAATATTTTTTCAATTGCTTTATTGGTGATGTTTGAATAAAACTGAAATAACAAAATTTGATTGGTTGCATTTATACGCATGAAATCTTTAATTGCAATGCCGTCTGAAGAAATAACATTTTTAGTATTTACATATAGTTCTTCAAAATCATTGTGTAAGATTGTAAGCTGTCCTCTGTTTTGTTCATTAAGATCATTAAATTTTCGGTATAGCTCACCAGCGGCATTATCTTTGTAATGAATTTTCTTTTTCTTTCGAATGACTGTTTGGCCCATAGAATCAACATTAGCTCCTGAAGATTTATCGTCTTCATCATACTCTCCGTCAGACCCAAAAAGAGATAACTGTTTTACAATCGATAACCGAACAGTGTATTTGGCCAAATTCTCTAAAGATACTCCGCCAAGATTTGGAAACAAAAGTAAAAAATCGACTAGCATAGTAATTCATGCTCTAGTTTCGCCAGCATAGATATTAGTAGTTGCTGATTTCTTTTTAAGTGAATAATCGAATATTTCAGAAATCATATCAATTATTTCAATTCGAGTTTTTTGAGAGAATGGATTGTATTTAGCTTTATGCTGATCACTTAAATTTCAAACAGTGAATTCAGTATTAAACAAATTTGCGATACGTTTTAAATGCTTTTCAAGATCACCGTCTGCTTTTCCGTCTAATATGCAAATTGGAAATTTGTTATAAGCAGCATCGAAACAAAATTTTAAGATGTTATACGTTTTACCAAAACCAGTCGCTCCAATAAATAAAATGTGCATATCTCAAATACTAATGGGCACCATAATCTTTTTCTCTCGATTAACAATAATGCCGTTCTTTCAAGAAACAATATTTAACTTATCGCACAACTTATCAAATCTAGCGTCCTCGATTTGGGCCCAAACTTTATAACCTGTAACGTTACCAAAGAAATCTAAGTATGGATGATTAGGTATCTTTGGGACTTTTTGTTCGGCTAAATCTGCTTCTATTTTTTTGTTCTCCAACAATTGAAGTTTATAGATACGTGTATTTAAACGTTCTTCATAGAATGTAATTCACAATCATAAAATAATTAATCCAGTTAATCATCATAGCAAGATTCAACGTAGTCACATATGAATCGTAGATACCAAAATAATTTCTAAAATAAAAACACCAACGATTACTAGCAATCATTTAAGTTTGTTTTCTTTAGCTCTTTTTTTATTTTCTTTTTCCTGTATCCATCTCTTCTGTTGTTTTATGTAACTGCGGTTACATGCGATGGCGATTAAAGCTAATGGGAAAGCAAGATAAAAAAACACTCTTACAATTAATTTGTAATTGAAAAGTGGTTCGACACTTGAAGTTGCCGTACCGATTGCTTTAGATTTTAAATCTTGTGTGGACATATTTATTCCTTAACTGGTTCAGTTACTGGAGCAGATGTAGCGGGAGCATCATCTTTATCTTTAGCTACAATAATAGATTCCAAAAGCTTTTCAGCTGAAACATTGATGAATTTATGTTTACCATTTTGCGAATCTTTTATAAAGCTTTTTGGAAAATATAAAGCAGCACGTACAATTACACCTTTACCAGATTTAGTTTCTTTAAAACTTTCATCAATGAATGTATAAAATGTTTTGCCATCTTTACTTATGTCTTTTTTTACAATTGTCATTATGAATCACCTCCTTTCTTTACTTCACTTTTAGTTTTTGATGTCATTTCGGACGATTTTAGGGTATTTTACCCTTCTAAAATGGCTCATTACTCTGATTTTGTGCATCTTGCTGCACCAATAAGGCATTAAACGCATGCTAATAGGTCTATTTTGCACATTTTAGATTGGATCACCATTCTCATCGGTCTCGAAAATAGCTCCGCAACGTCGACATTTATACTGTGGTTGTTCTTCGTCAGTACAAATTCAATCACATCGGTTACCACACATGTAACACTTAATTCATTTTTTCATATTTACTCCTTAACATCAACTATTCCTAGTATCCTGATTTTGTTTGGTTCTTCTACATCAGCCAGTCTCTGTCATTCTAAAATCATTTCATTGAATTCACCCAAATCCAAATAATTCATGTAACCATTTCTATGTTACTATTACTTTTTTCATATTTATTTCTCCTTTAGTTTTGTTTAAACCCTTGTTTTAGCTCTGTTTTAGGCTTATTTGACTGCTTAAAAGTCGATTTTAAGAGGGTATGAACCAAATTTAACCCATAATCCTGCGACTTAAGGCCTTCCTGAAGCTCTTTTAGAGGCATTACAAGCGTTTTTTGAGTTGATTTGGAGTAAATCTCGACATATTGATCATTAATCGAATGCGCAGCCTTATGATCTTTTGTCAAATATCGAAGACGAATGTTACCGTTATCAGCATATGCCTCATATTCGTTTTCGTTTATTTTTGTTATTTTTGTGTCATTCATATTTACTTTCCTCCATTTTCTTTGGATGATTTAACTATTTGCCGGATCGAATAGATTCACAAGAAATGCTTATTTTCATTAACATATTTTTCGCAAAAATCATCTCATCATTTTTGTTTACGCAAATCATCAAGGAAATCAGTTGTTGGGTAATATGTTTGGCCAAATTTGACAATTAGAGTATCGTTAGTTTCAATTGATTTTAATTCGACTCATCCTGTTAATTTACTATTGTTACGTATTTCATCAGTCTTTGTACCATCAAGAATTGCCTTTAAATATTTTTGTTTAATATTTAATTTATTTTTGGGTACAATTGTTTGTTTAATATGTTTAGCCATTTTTGCCTCCAAGAATTGTCTCTCCAATTGTTGATGCTTTTATAAAGCGGATCAATCGTTTTAATGTTTTGATAAAAAATACTAAAGAAACAATTAAAAGAATTAAACCAACAACTCAAAGAACTGTGTTATCGTTTTTATTAATTAATACACCTTTAATTCCTGACACCATCATAGCAATTGAACCAACAATAGATAGAAATAGTAAGACTAATAATAATCATTTTCATTTTGTGTTATGATGCTGAGCAAATTTAATTGACATATTTATTTTCCTTTACTATTTTTCAATTCATCAATACACTCGTTAATAAAAGTGTTGATTAATCGATTTGGATTTGTTTTATGAATACGACAATAAAATCTAAATCTGCAATAGCGTTCAGGTGTCGTTTTGACACCTATGGATTTCTTCGGTTTCTTGTATTTTGCTTTTTTAGTCACTTCTTGAATGTTCATTTTTAAACTCCTTCACTTTTAACTTCATCGAGAAATTTTCACCAATAACTAACATCATTACTTAATCGATAACGATCCCACGCACTCTTGACTACCAAACATTCACCTTTTTTAGCTCTAGCGATAAATTTATGTTCAACATCGCTAAGAGGTTTACCTGAAGCTGAAAGCATTTCTGTTAATTTATTAATATCATTCTCTGATGATTGAAAATAAAAACCATATTGAGCTAGTTCGAAAATTTCTTTATATTCGGTTGAAGCTTCTCCAGTAACCACTCCTAAACCTTGATCTACTAAAACAGCGGCAGCATTGTTACTTCGAGCGATACGCACAAATTTATTAAGTGCTCACATTACGCCAGCGATGTGTCGAATACTATGGAACTCATCAATATATGAGACAAATTTATAACCAGACATTTTGTTAGTCATCATAATTTCAGCCTCTACTTCAAGTAAAAAAATAACAAACGCTGCTAAAATGTTAGTCGTAGTTCTTGCAATGTTATGAATATCAATGTTGAATCAACGATTATCAGTTCAATCAACATTGCTATGAACATTGAATAAATAACCGTAAGTGCTATTTTCGTTATATTGTTCCAACAAAATAGCTAATTTAGCTAATGCTTCTTTATTTTCTTTTTCGGTACGCGACATTTTAATTGCGGTTTCGTAAAAATCTTGTGTCGTCGGCATACGCTTTTTAGAAATTTTATGAAAATCTATGTCTTGTGTAAATTTACATGGCCCGCTTTTGTTCTCATAAACATATTTGTTTACTTTACGTCAAGCTGCCATGATTTCTTCTTCATCACTTTTGCCTTTTAGATTAAACAAAGCTATAGCTATCGCATCATTTTTAATGTAAGTTTTGTCTAGTGGTTGTAATGAAACGTTTGTAGTTACATCATTAGGAACAGTTAACACATCTCAAATATTTAGCATTTTAGTTTTTTGATCATTAATATTTTTTTGACCAAGCACAACATTTGCCCCACCTAAGCGTTCTGTCATCTTTCCATAATCTGGTTTAGGATCAATACAAAAAATATAATGCCCGTCAAAATAATCTTGAATCATGTCGCGTTTTGTAGTTCATGTTTTACCTGCTCCAGTAAAAGCTAACGAAATTCTAGTGTACGAATTATATTTTTCAGTTATTTGTCAATAATTTTCAAAGATCGGTGTTTTGCTAATATGCATGCCAGTTTGATCAACAATGTTACCTTTGTATCAAGAATTTACTTCGCCTACACTTACGTCATTTACAAATGGATAACCGATGGCCAAACTGGTATTTAAAACATGAATGGCATTATCTTTAACAATTTCCATTGGTAAAGATTGCACATTGATTTTTTTTCTGCGAAATGTATTTTTCATAGAATCTCAATAACTTTTACGGAATTGCAACGATGGTAATTCGTAACAACGTGTATTTGTAAAAGCATCCATTTGAAAATAATTCAAATCATTGACACCAAATCCTCGATTGTAATCCATCATTTTTTGATCAAAGGAATTCATTTTTTGTTTGAGTTCTTTGCGAGTATTAGCTTTGAATATGACATAGATGCACAATTCTTTCAAATCATAAATATGACTATTGCTAGCTATTTGATCAGATATAAAAGCAATTTGCGAATCAACTTTCTTAATTTCGATGCGTTGCACATCAGAGGCACGTTTTCGAAATCATTTTGAACTCATGATACGTGAAGTAGCGTTTGATAAAAAATATAAAATATTCTGTGTTATGCTTTTGTCTAAAAACTTAGTAGATGTGTAAGTTGTGTAATTTGTATCGTTGTACAAGTAACGTAAATATTCGCGTCTAGCTACATCTGGTAAAACATTAACACATTTAAAACCCATTAATTCAAAAGTTCCGTCATCTCGAAAGAACTTCAGATAGTTTTTATAAGCTGTAATGTGTTTTACGCCCACTCTATTAAGCAGATTAATGTTTACACTATCATTTGGTCATAGTTCATTTAAAATTTGCGAAATTTCGCTTCTATTTGCTTTAGTGATGTTTATTTTAGCTTCTTTAATAAGTGATTCTAGAACATAGAATTGTTTTTCATTGTTTTCGATACTATCACTATTTAAAACCAGAAAATAGGCTTGTTGCTTATGAGTGGTGTCTTTATTCATTTGTTCGATTTTGGCGTCATACTGGTCTTGTAATGTTTTAATATCAATATTAGTTTTTTTCAATTTATATTCTTTTTTAGAAATTTGATAAAGTATGCCAGTAGTGATGATGTCATAATCAGAATGATGACCCCAAAAGTTAGCACACTGTTCAATAATTTGATTTTTAGTGGCATTCTCTGATAAGCTAAGATCATAACCACTAATTCGATATATAGAGATGTAACCTTCACGTTCTTCATTTTTGTATCGAATATGGTTATCTTTTATTTCTTTAAAACGGTAATAAGCTTTAATTTGTTGCTCATTTCAATGTTTTTTACCAAAAAATTGTTTGGTAAACCATCGACGTAAACGTGTACGTAACTTGCCGGTTTGTTTGCTACCAGCAAAGCAAAGCAAGGCGAAGATCCCTACATATATAGCAAAAATTAAACCCATAGTAAAGTCTCAGCCTACGGAAAAAGCAATGATGAAAATAGGCAAAACAGCTATAAGAAACATATATAAGTCTCTTAAATCCAACCCCATTTTCCGCACTTCGCGAATTGGCATTAAATTTATTTCTTCGTTTTGTTTTTCGTTATTTTTTTCGATCTCGTACATAAATATTACACATCCTTCAATCATTTAATTGTGTTTTTAGTAGCTTTTACACCTTTATTTATATTAGCGAGAGCATCTCGTGTTGCAGTACCGTTAGCATAATAATCAATTGCGTCACTATTGCCAAATAACATTGCGCTGCGTCTAGCTTGGATTAATGCGGCTAGCAGAGCAGCATCAATAAATAATAATCCAACACCACCAGTGATTCATTGAGCGTAGCTATCAAGATTATTTACTCACGTCATGAGGAAAGGTAACAAACTAATTGCAACTTCCATGAACACGTATGTGAAAAACAATTCTACTCAAACTGTGATCATCTCACCAGCATGTTGTTTGAAGTCTGCATTTTTGCCCCTAGCTAGAACAATAACGGTACCGCCCCATTTCATAATAATAATTACTCAATTTTGAGCTACACGTCAAGATGCTCGCATAAGAATAAGATCGGCAATGGCAGTAAAAATAAACCCAATAATCATATTAGGTAAACCAATATCACCCCATCCATTAAATAAGTTAGATGATCAATTATTTCCATTTGGATCACCGGTTATAAATGTATAAATCTGTTCAACTAAATTCATGCTAATCATTCCCATGGTTTTTAACTGTAATGCTTGCAAACCGATTTGTTGAGTGTCGCCGTAAAGAATTCGATCAACTAGTCCTTTTTGATCGGAAATAAAATATCCTAAATAAGCATCACTAGACATGTTTAGACTACTATCCTTTAAACCATCAAACGTTAGAAAAATACTACTAAATTGTGTGTCCCAACTAATAATAGTGTCGTGAAATTTAGATAAATCTTTGTAATCCGACAAACACCCGTTAAATAAAAGATTAATGTTATTCAAATGCAAAGAAACATTGGCGATTTGATTTGCTAATTTACCACTCAGATCTAATGTTCCAGTTTGTAATTGATTAATGATTAAAGTCAACGTTTGAATATCTTCTGTCATATTGCCCGAGTTTATGTAATTCAAAATATTATTAACATCATTTAATTGCGTTTGTAATTGATTAGCGATGTCTGATCGACCATTAGCATTAGCTTGTGTGATAGCATTTGTTAATTCAGTTTGCATGTTGTTTAAAGCTTGCACAATACTAATTTGTTGTCCACCAACATCAATTTTGACAAAATTAATATTTTGTAAATCTTTTAAATCATTCAGTAAATATGTTTTTAAACCTGTTACATCGTCAGCTGATAATGTTGCTGGTAAATTCTTATTAAAAATACTTATTAATATTGTTACTAATGTAGAAACAATCATAATGATGAATGGAGAGACTGCTAAAAACAAAGGATATCCAAATATAAATTTAACATGTTCTTGAACCTCTCCATCATTTCCAAAACGACGCATCGCATTGCGACGACTTATTTTAATTAGTAGATAAGCTAATCAAATAATTGCGCTTACAATAATTAATAAAATCACAATTGTAAAAATTTGTCCGCCTCAATTAAATTGTCAAATTAAACGGCCATTAATAATTTGAGTATGAAAAATAGCTTGAGAAAACCCAGATCCGACACATTTAAAAAGATTATAGAAAATGTTCAAAACTCAAAGCGGTATATAAATAAAAATGACATAGAAAATGCCACCTAATGCATTAGCAACTAAATCAAATATCCAAGTAAACATTTTATCCTTTTAATGCTTCCTCATCTTCGTCTATCACAGACTTAGTGATAGATGGTTCTTTTTCTGAATTTACTTTTGTATCTTTTTTAAATTTATGTAATACAGATTTTTTAATAGGTTTATCAATTTTGATTTCAGTTTTATTCTCTTCGATAAATTTTTTGCCAGATTTTTTTGCTTCAATTTTGCGTTGATTTAATTCATCTTGAACTTCTTCATCATCATATGCGGAATTGTATTTTTTACCACGTTTAGCAAATTTAATGATAAAAATTAACATAATACCAAAACCAACGATTCCTAATACTACTCATAAGGCCGTTAAATTGGTTCCACTATGTGGATGCAACGGTGTAAAGTCATTATCAATTATTTCAATACTTTGTAAATCTGGTACCGGCATTCCAGATGGATTCATGTTATAGACAGTTGAATATAAATTAAATACGACGTCTAGTTTGCCGCTATCATCGTTTTGAACTTTGAAAATAACACCTTTAAGTGCCTGAGCAAATTCAGTCTTAGATAAATTAGTTTCAAATAAATACGAATCATCATCACCAACAGTAATGCCGTTATAAGCGATTAAGTTATCTAAGATATATTGTTGATTAATTTGACTTGGTTCAATTTTGATTGGTGTACTTCGACTATGTTTTTGTAGAATAACATTTTTAGCAAATAACTGTACATTTAAAACTTGCGCAGCATCTCCTGACGCTTCATCCTTAAAATGAATTGTCATCTGTAATGTTCCGGTGTTATCGTTACAAACATAATCAACATGATCAATTAATTGATCGATTGTGTAAGATGTTTCAAAAGCTTCTTTCACTTGTACAAAACACGTTTTATCAAATGGCACATCACCCAAACCTTGTGTGTCAGAAGCTGGAACTTGTTCTGCATCAAGATAAGCTTTAATTTGACTAGGTGTTTTGGTATAAAGAATTTTGGTGAATGCAGATCATGCTGTTGGGTTAGTTCCTAATCCGGTTGGGCCATAAAAGAAGCCAGCATTTTTATCTAAAGGGTTTCCATCAATTTCATCTAGTGCATTAGAGAGTGTAAAAGCACTAGGACTAAATTGTCAATAATTGGATGAATCTCCGTTTAATGATCAAACTTTGTCATTAGCTATATCATAGATACCTAATGTGTCAGATGTACCTAATGTTCCAAATGCACCGTCATTAGTGATACATGATTGTAATTGAAACCATGTGTTATCAATTGAAGGATAATTAAAACTTAGAGCAATTTCTCCGCCCATTAAATCATTTAAATTAAATGTTTTGGTTTGTGGTTGCGTTTGATCAGCACCATCAATGTAAGTAAGCGTGTAATTTAGATTTTGACTTAATAAATTTGTGACTACATCTAAATAGTTATCAAATTGCAAAGCTGAAGTTATATCAATATGTTGAGACACATAGTCATTCTTTCACTTTAAAATCGATAAATCAGCAATTGCTGCTTCCATTGTTGTTTGGTCGTCGTGCGCATGATTAATTAAAAAATTACTTAAGCTCCATGATTGTTCAGTATTATCATATCACTCTAATGGTTTGGTTGTAGTTGTTGGAATAGTTCAATCAAAAATTCCAGATGATACATCGCAATCAATTAATTTTCCGTCAATGATAGCGTTAGATAAATCATTCAGCGCTCATTGTGGCAATATTTTTGCAAATTGAGCTATATCAGGTTGTTGGATTCAAAATGAATTATCATAATTACCAGTAGTTGGATCTTTTTTACCAGATACTTGATTTTTAGTTGTATCTCATCCCATTAAATCTGCAGAAACATAATCTTCATTTAATTTTAAAGTTAAGTAACTTCTGGATTCATCGTAAAAGGAATCATCAATATCGGGTATTAATAATTTATCTTTATCAAAAGCAGATATATCCATTCCTTGAGGGAATGAGGTAAATTCTATGTTACTAGGATCTATAGACTTTGTAAAAGGAGTTGTAGAGGAATACAATTGCGGAGTTGGGTATTCTGGTTCAGGTGGCGGTGGAGGATAATCTCAATTAGTACTTTGACCAGACCAATGTGCCGCATAATATGACGAAGTGTTAAAAGTAAAAATGTAATCCGTACCATCGTATGCCAAACTAGCATTTTCTCATATATTTGATACACCGTAATAATCTGTCGTTGTAGTTTCGGTGTAATAATATTCTCCAGGAAGAGGTTCATCGACGTGTTCAGAGTAATTAACCTTTCAACCATCTTTTGAAGTAGGCAATTCGATATATGTTCCTTTTAATCCAGAGAAAGTATTATTTAATTTGTAATAAATTGGAAAAGAAAATTGGAAAGAACGTTCGTCACCATTTTTGATGTATCCTGCGATAACATTATCGCTTGATTTTATGTTTTCTTGAGTAGCAGAATAAAATGATTTGTCATAGTCCGGCACCACTAGCTTATTTTTGTCAAATGATGTAGAATCCAAATAATAATCATCAATATGATAATTAGAAATTGTACCGGGATTCAAAGAACCATAATTTAAATCTTTAGTTTCGTTATTTCCATCTTTTGTAAAGTGTTCAGTAAATTGCAAATTAGAATCAAAATGACAATTTAATGTATTTGTAGAAACAACATAATCGGCAAAGCAATGATCTACTCAATTTTGTATAAAATTACTTATGTCAGCAGTTCTATGGAAAGTAACGGTTTGATAATTTGGAAAATAATAAAATTGGCAGGAAACAGATGGCCTATCTGTTGGAAAACTTCAAGGACCTTGTTCACTTCCGGTTTCGGTGTAAGATCAATACGCTCCTTCAAAGTTATTAAAAGTAACGATAGCATTTGATATTGTATTAATTCGAATATTAGAAACATTTTCAGTTGGCAAAAAAATAGGAACAGGAATTTCAAAATGAAAGTTCATTGAATGAACAAAAGCTTCGCAACTTCCACCATTATCTTTATACAAAACTTGGTCTGGATTTGATATCGTAAAATTTTGATCTCAACTTCATATTCTTTTTGCATTGCTTATACGATTGTATGAATTATTGTTTACATACAAACTACACAACGGTAAAAATGTTACCGGTGTAACTAAGCCCAAACTTAATATCCATAATTTGCTAAATTTCATGTTTACCTCTTAATATTCCTAGTAACCATTTCATCCATAGCAAATATTCCATATCCATGGTCAAAATAAATTTTGTTCATTTTGTTATTAGCAAATTTAACATAGCATCTATTTGGTGTATTAGGAATCGGAGTAACAAATATTTTTTGTCACCCAGCATTAATAAACATTTCTACAACTTTTTTCTTACTCTTCATAACTTACTGCCCTATAAATTTATTTAAGAAGAAAAATACGGCACTAAAACCAATGCCAGCAATCAATGAAATAACTACAATAATCAAAAATGCTGCTCGAACATTTTCTTTTGCCTCTTCTCGAATTTTAATAACTTCGTTATTGCGGTTGCCTCAATTATGCATTAAACGGAAAATCTGTTGCCCAATTAAAACCATTGCTAAACCATAAACGGCACCCATTACCACATACTGCACAACTGCTGCATTATCTGCACCTATCAAATTTGAAAGTCAAACTCAAACTCATGAGGGAACATTACTAGCCCCATGAATCGCACTATGCGCATTCAATTGAATGTTTTGTATTATGTCTAACATACTTATTTACCTATTCTTTCTGTTTTCTTAATTTTTCGTTCTGAACTAAACTGATAAACCCCGACAGAAATTAATAATCCTGCACCAATCCCTAATAAAATACTTAACAATATATGTTCGCCTTCTGGTTGTTGTTTGAACCCAGTCATCATCATGATAGACGGCACAATTAAACAAACGAATCCTACAATCAATAAGATGATAGAAATTTTGAATATTTTTTTATTTTTCATATTTTTTTTAAATTCTTTCATTTAAATGAATTACAATACTTGGGTATGTTGAAAACAAAAAAATCTCTAAACTCAATTATTGACTTAGAGATTTTCTCTTGCTTCTTCGCTTGCTCTTTATTAAGTTTTGAACTTATTTAAAGAGTTTTGGCGGGGGTTATAGGAATTGAACCCATGTCAGTGGTTTTGGAGACCATTATTCTGCCGTTGAACTAAACCCCCCCCCTCATCTTTTATTACTTTTCGTAAATAAAGATACGCTCAATTGATTCTACCACATTGGTCTTATCATTGAAAGTTAATAATGCAGCATTCAATTGATATTTACTATGGGAAGGCGACAAACGAAAACGTTCAGCAGTACCCATAAATACTTTAAGAATAGTTTCTGGTTCAGCTCCAATAATTCCTAAAGATCCCCCAGTCATTCCTACATCCGTAATGTAAGCTGTATTTTTATATATTTTTTCATCAGCTGATTGTATGTGAGTATGAGTACCTAAAATAGCACTTACTTCCCCAGCAAAAGTTAAAAAGAAAGCATTTTTTTCACTAGTTGTTTCAGTATGAAAATCTACAATATGTATATCGTTTTGACAGTTTTTCAAAAAATTTGCAAAATACGGAAACGGATTGATTTGTATCTTATGACATTCCACCGTATTGCCTAGTAAATTTGTAAGCCTAATAATTTTATTGTTAATCTTAAAAGTAATTGAGCCTTGCCCAATTTTGGCTTCCGATGTATTTTCATTTAAATTAAGGGGGCGTACAGTATTTTTTTGGTTTAGCACATCTTTTATTTCGTCTAAATGTCATGTGTGATTACCAAAAGTAAAATAATTAACACCATTATTCATTAATTCATTGTAGTGTTTTAGAGAAATAGAACGCCCATGTGTAGTATTTTCAGCATTGGCAATCACACAGTCAATATGATGAGTCTTAATTAAAAATGGTAATTCAGTTTTAATTGCACGACGACCAGCTTTCCCAAATATATCACCTATAAATAAAATTTTCATAGTTAATTAGTAATGATTAAGTCTAACACTTTATCATAACGATTAATCACAAACTCATCATTTCTTTGAAAATCATAAGCCAATCCAATAGTACGGATATTTGTATGAGTATTTAAATAATTATTGTAGTGGTTAAAACCGTAACCTAAACGGTGCTTTGTTTTGTTAAAACCAATCAACGGAATAATCATTAAGGTAATTTGGTCACCATTTACTATGGTAGAAGTAGAAGGTTGACGCATATTTTTTCAATATTCATATTCAAAATGAATAGTAGTAATTGGTTTAAAAAACATTTTATTCTTATTAAGATACGGTAAACATATTTTATAGTGTGATTGCAATAATTCATGAATTATTGCAATCGTATCCACTTCATTTTCCATTGGTCAATAAAATGCAATATATTTTGATAAACTTTTTGCAGAAATATTTTGCAAAACTTTAATGTAAATTTGATGGTCAAGATGAGTTTTATAACTTGGCTTTAACTCTCATCTTTTTTTCAGTATTTGCAGGCGAATATCACGATTATTAATCATTCAATGATTATAATTTATCGTTTCATGAAAACATGTTTGAAATTGTATGTACAATTTTCAATCCAAAATTAAATTTGAAAGTTTATTGAGGTTAATATATTCGTGTGACGATAGGCTTAAGCTATATTACTCGATAAACTGCTGCGGAATTGTTAAAACATCTATATGTCGATACTTTTTTTAATTAAACGATCTTGTTTTGTTAAATAAGCATAATTTTGTGTTTGAATATAAGGAATTACAATTGTTTCTATACCTCCCATGAATGTGGTAGTAGAGGAGAGATCATATAAATTGCTTAGATCTTTTTGGATAATAGTATCAATATCCAGATAAATTATTTTTGATAATTTTTTTGAGCAATTTGATTAACTCTGCCAAAAAAATTTTCTTCAAAATAAAGAGTTCTACTTTTAGGATATTTGTATATTTTCTTTGGAACCAATAAATTAAATTGTAGGTACAATTTACGAAATATTTGCAAAAAGTTGAATAAACCTACGGTTTAAATTATTCCCGGTGAATAGTTACAAGTTCTATGCAAAAATGTATTTTTTTATTAATGGATGTCAAATTTTTTTTAGATATAAATAAACATGTTAATTCATTTTCGGTTTTGAGTCAATATAAGAAATAAGCTGTTCGATTTTACAAACATTTGAAAATGGATTGAAATAATCTTGAATTAAGCAATTATTATCGTACACGGCTATTCTTTGATTAAGATTTTGCTCAAAAAATTCTTTTAATCTAAAATTAACCAGTTTTATATCCATTGGACCTGATCAGCCATTTCTAAATGCATGGATTAGAATGTTTAATGATTGACCTGATACTTTTTCTCCTTTAATTATCTTTGCATATGTTTGATTGATTTTTTTATTTTGTCCTCTGCTATCTTCGGCGGGTCAAATATCTTTATTTTCGATAACAATTGGATAATTAATTTCTTGATCGCTTGTATCTTTTAGTTCGATTAAACATTCTCATCCATCACCTGTGTCATAGTAATAGTGAAGTATCTTTTCAATATTAAAATAACTTTTGAGAGTTTTAGTACGCCATTCTATTAAATTTCTTCCTTCAGCTCAGCCTTCGTCATATGTATCGGTTATCTCTTCAATTTGAGATATTAATGGAATATATCGTAGATCAGAAATACTTTTTTTGTCAAAATTCCCATGTCTGAATTCTTCTTCCCTTAAAAATTCTTTGTGAGAAACGAAATACCCAAAATGTTCGCACCATCAATTGCTTAACATTTGAATAGCATAATGTAAATCTGCAAAAGTAAAATTTGACGGCACACTAATAGTAACCGATGGATTTACTTCATCTTTTACTAGTTTTATATTTAATATGTAATTTTTCATATTGGAGTTATACACTAAAATGTGCCATATATTTGTTAAAAATATTACGGTTGTCTTTCAATTGATATAACATAAGTGACGATAAACTAATAAAAAATGTCAAATAGATTGCCCATAATGATTACTTATAATTAATAGTGTTAGTTTA
The DNA here is from genome assembly GCA_031258945.1 of Mycoplasmataceae bacterium. Taxonomy (GTDB): domain Bacteria; phylum Bacillota_I; class Bacilli_A; order Mycoplasmatales; family Mycoplasmoidaceae; genus Malacoplasma_A. The sequence goes on from JAIRME010000001.1 coordinate 17,361, forward strand.
TTCTCTCAAACAAGCAATTGGTATTACATATGTGTTCTTTGAGGTTACATAAGCATATTTAGATATCCCACTAATGATTGCTTTAAATTTGGGTTGCTTCGCGCCACTATTAATCATTTTGAAAATTAATTTATCTAATTTCAGTTCTCATTTTTCGATATCACTAGCGCCTAACTTGACTTCAATAATACCTCAATCTCCATTAGGTTTTTCTACGATTAAATCAACTTCGTCAGTATCATCTTGGTTTAGATGAAATAACTTACCATCAAATACATTGATATAGGTTAATAAATCTCTTACGACTAATGATTCGAATAAAAAACCTAAAAACCTTAAATCATTGAGCAATGATTCATGAGTCAAACCTAATGCTGCACAAGATAACGAAGGATCAACCAAACGAATTTTAGAACTTTTTTTAATTCTTAGATTTGATCGTAAATTTTGTGACCAGCTCGGCAAAGATTCAATCAAATTAAAGCGTTCTAGAATATCAAAATATTTGTTTAAAGTTGGTTCTGAAATGTTAGTCTCATTCATAATAGTCTTATTTTTTACAAATGTTTGATCATTTCTAGCGATAGATTTAATGACATGTAGCATGGTTATTTTGTTGTATTCACTAATAGAAAATTCAATATTTCTCTCATTGCTAATTGCTTCAATGTAGTTACGATTGAATAAGAGCGCCTGTTCAATGGTTTTATTTAAGTTTTCTGGCCATCCGCCTCTTAAAATAAAATCAATCAAGTTATCAAGAGTTTTATTGCTTTCACCAGTGATTTTTTTATGTTCAAATAAATCTTGTAATGATACAGAACCATTTGAATCATTACTTTCATATAGTGACATCGGTCTCATTTTAAGAAAAGCAATTCTGCCGGCACCTGAATGAAAAATCTTTGTTCTTTCTGGTTTGGTTGAACCAGTCAATATAATTTTACCTTCCCATTTATCGTCTATCTTATTACGTAAGGCATCTCAAATTGACGGTAATAGTTCTCATTCATCAATTGTTCTAGGAAATTCACCAATAAAAGAACGCTCAATATCTAGTTTTAATAGTTTTAAATTTTGAAAATTATTAGTAGGATCTGTAAGATTAATGTATGAATTAGATATTTGTTTGGCTGTCCATGATTTGCCACATCATTTAGGGCCTTCTAATAAAACGGCGGAAAATGTGGAAATGTATTGTTGTAATATTTGATCAATAATTCTTGGTTTATACAGTTTATTTTTCATTTTATGTGTATATCATAATTTTAGTAAAATGCATTAAATAATTTTAGTTTTTTGCATATTTTATTTTAGTAATTTAATCAAACATATTGCATAAACAACTTCGATTTTTTGCAAATAACTATAGTTCTTAGATTTGATAAATTCAAATAGCCTAGTATTCTTAAAATTCACAATTATTTTCTCTGCATTTTCATAATTTATTTTGCACCTATTATAAGCTGTACTAATAGCCCTCATATGAAGCCTATTTTTTATGCACAAACTTACTATAAGTTAAAATAATGTTTTGCCACTTAATTAATTTTTTCTAAAAGTTCAGGGAAAATGTCCCGAGTAAAGGATCAGTGATTTTGTACCAATATATCATTTAATTAGCAAAAAGACAAATCGTGAACGAATTAATTATTAGTTGGATTTGATAAGTAAAGTATTAAAAAGTTATTTATTAATTTAATTGTCTTTAATAGTTTTTAACTCGTTTAAGAATGTTTTGTAATTATCTTGGTTATTCATTTCTTTTTTATCGCCTAAAAACATTGACATAATGATACCTTTTTTAGTTACATTATTTACATTAAATGATTTAGCATATTTTGCTCAAATTGCTTTAATACTATTATCATTTTGATTGAAATCTCTCGTTGTTTGTTCTACTAGCGAGTTGGCGATGTATGTAGATTTTTGAACAGAAAAGTAATCAATTACAGTTACAGGTACATTAACTAATCCGGCTTCAAAGTCGGTGACTGGAACGATAACTACTCTTGTTGAACTACGATAACCGTAAGCAATAATTTCATTGATTTCATACAAACTATTAGCAAATATACGCTTAGTCTTGAGAATATTATCGGTTACTGATTGTGGATGTTTGAAAAGATTAATGTCATGCATAGTATTAGCGATGCTTTCATTTTGGACATATGATAACAATTTTTGTTTTGCTTTTTCGAACAATGGTTGGCGATATTCATATTGTTGATAAAGCGGAATAACTAAAATAGGAGCAAACATAAAATAAATATCCTTAAAAAATTGTTTGTTGACATTAATAAAAGCATTTTTAATATCATTGTAATCAAACAAATTTATAAATGGTGTATAGTTCACATCAAAATTAATACTATTAAAATAAGGGGATGTAATAATGTTCAAGGTTTGATGTTTGCTAAAATGGTAATCATTTTTAATTTTCATTAGTTTAACCATCTCTTCTTGTGCTAATGGCGAAAACAAAGTTCGAAATTGTATTTCGTTATTTCGTTGACATGGGAAATAACGATCGAACTCAGGATTATCCATTGGTTCCATTTGTTTATTTTTATTAAAGAATTTTTCAGCATTTTTTTCATTTTTAAATTCACCCAAATTGACAAAATCTAGAGATTCGGCTGCATTGGACTTAAAAAATAATTTAGTGTCTGTTCAATAACGAGGAGCTGGATTGGTTGTCGTAGCACTAATTATTTTGGGTGCCATGTAAGAGGTTGTTCTGCCATCGACAATACGAGTACGTCGAACCATTACGGTGATCGTACCAGTATACACATGATCATACATATCGGTAGATTTAGTTTTTAAAACAATAAAGGGATTAGTTTTCAATGTACCAGACAGACAATAAAGAACAGATGTATTCACATCATTTTTTAATCACATTGTTCAATTAAAATAATCGGCTTCTGAAAAATAACGAGTAAATTGAATTAAAGGATAAGTTTGTTCAAAAATTGTATAAGTTAAATCATTACAAATATGGGATAGAAGATTAGCTAATTGATTTCGAGCAGTTTGAAAATTATTATTTCTTTCACTTTGTAATTCGTTTAATTGATCTTTGTTTATCAAATAACTTTTCTTTATTAATCAACTCAATCCAAAGATAGTTGACCCTATGACAGTTGAAGTGATACCAATTCCTAAGTATAATGTCAATGCGGAGAAATTATGTGAAATAACAGTGGGTCATAGAATGAATATAATGCCTACAAAAAAAATAATTAAACCAATTATTCGCATAAAAGTCATTCAAAAGCGAGACTGTTTTACTTCTTTATTCTCTTTTTGAATTTGTTTATCAAGATCTCTAATTTTGTCAGCGGTTGTGCGATTAGCGTTAATGTCAATCTTAGAACGTTCTAATATGTATTTATTAAAAATATTATTGATGATTTTTTCACTTTGGTTTTGCAAGAAACCATTAAAATAATCTACGACATGTAATGTTTCATTATTAAAAGAAGCATTAGTCATATTGTAAATTACCTAAATTAACGGAAATTTAAACTTCCATTTTAAGACTAACGTCTTTTTTATCTTCGTCGTTTGCAGCAAATAATGCAAAACTGTGTAAGTGCATTGAAGAAGCTATCACATTACTTGGCCAACTTTGGATTTCTTGATTGAATTGTAAAGCCGTTGCATTATATAAACGTCTAGAAGCAGCAATTTCTCTTTCGATATAATCAGCCGAACTCATTAAATCACGGATAGTATCAGTTGTTTTTAAATTAGGGTAATTTTCGAAAGTAGCCATTAATCGAGATAAGGCGCTAGACGAAACACGATCTTGTGCCACTAATCCATTAGCATCATTGGCAGTAACATTGACATTGCGTAGTCTGGTAATATCTGTTAATAATGATTTTTCAAATTTTACTGATGTTTGTGTAGCGTCCACTAACTTTATCAATGTATCACGTCTTTTCTTTAGTTGTACATCTATACCGGAAACAGATTCATTAATCTTTTCTTGTTGGCGTTTAAAATAATTACCTTTTTGAACCTTTCAAACCGTCATAATAATTCCGCCAATTAAACCTAATAATCACAAAAAACAAAATAGAACTCAAAAAGCAATTTTTGCACCCTTGTGAATAGTTACATCTCTTTGTGTATTAACGACATTAGGATTAAAGCCTTCCTTATTTTGTTGCGCATCTTTTTCTCTTGTATCTAAAAGCATAATATTTCCTACTTATATTCCAAAACAATACGTCAATTATACAAACAAAAAATATTTTAATCTCATGTATTACCTACGATAATTTAAACAAATGTTAAAATATAGTATTAGCGATCAACAAAAAAAAATAACACCTAGAATTAAGATTTTATTACGACGAGCGAATTTTTTGATTAGTAAAATAATCAAAGACGAATATTTTTATGATGTCAATATTGTTTCAAGTGAAAAAATTAAAAATATTAATAACAAATATCGACATAATAATAAACCTACTGATGTGATTGCTTTTGCTTTTCATGATGCTAACAATATTAAAACATTATTGCTTGGTGAAATATTTATTAATTATCAACAAGCTAGAAAACAAACTAATGCATCATACGAGTATGAAATTTTATTTCTATTTGTTCATGGGTTATTGCATTTATTAGGGTTCAATCATAGTAATGTTTCTAACCGAAAACAAATGTTTGATTTGCAAAATAAGATTGTTCAACAATCATTTATCGTAAGATAATTAAACAATTATGGACAAGAAAAAAACAAAATGAGCATGATTTAAAAAATTTGGTTATGCATTTAGAGGATTATTTACTTCGTTAAAAGAAGAGACTTCTTTGGTGGTTCATATTATTATTGGTGTAATTGTATTAGTTGTCGCAGCTTTATTGCACAAACAGATGAATCCTATCGATTGAGCTATAATTGTTTTGGTTATCGGAATAGTAATTGGAATGGAACTACTAAATACAACCATTGAAAATTTAGTTGATATTGTGGCTTTTGAGTATAACTACAATGCTAAAAAGATTAAGGATATATCAGCTGCTGCTACTTTGATTTTAACTATTACCGCTATTGTAGTAGGTTTAATTATTTTCATCCCAAAAATAATCATGGTATTTAATTAACATGCTTAATGGTTATGTAAGTATTACTGGTAAACCAAATGTCGGTAAATCTACCTTAATAAACACTTTACTAAAGCGTAAAATTGCCATCACATCTCCCAAACCGCAAACCACTCGTAATCAAATTTATGGAGTCTATGAGAGTGATAATTTAAAGATTAAATTTATTGATACACCAGGGTGACATATTCCAAAATTTAAATTAGATTATTTTTTAAATTCTCAAATAAAGAATAGTTACAAGATTGCAGATATTGTTCTACTATTGATTGATTTAACTAGACCTATTGATAATGAAGATTTGAATGTGATTGACATGATTAAAGCTTATAAAAATGAGAGAGTTATTCTTGTTTTAACTAAAGCAGATATAAGCAATGACAAGAAAATTGATGAGTATAAAGAAAAAGTTAGCAAACTAATTCACTTGGCAAGTGTTGTGGTAATCTCTAGTAAAAAATTAATAGGAATTAATGATTTATTGACTAGTATTAGCAAATACTTGCCAAATGAAAACAAAAATATTTCTAATCAAGAAGATGATAATTTTACCATTAGTGAAATTATCAGAGAGCAAATTATTTTTAATACTAAACAAGAATTACCATATGCAACTTCTGTTTATGTGGAATTAAATAATTATGATAAGTTTACAAACACATTAAATATTCAAGCTGTAATTGTAGTAGAAAAAGAAAGCCAAAAACCAATCCTTATAGGTAAAAACGGTTTGATGATTAAAAAAATTGGTACTATAGCTCGTAAAGAATTGTTGAATATCTATAGTTCCAATATTAATTTAAGATTATTTGTTAAAGTACAAAAAGAATGAAGAAATAACGAAAAATTTTTAATTGATATCGGTTATAGTAATAAATAAAGATGGCTGAAGCAATTTACCGTGGCTATATTATTTGTAAACAACCATATCAAATTTTTGATGAAGTAGTTACTTTTTTGATTGATGATGGGTGTCGATTTACATGTCTTTCCAGAGGAAGTCGAAAAATAACTTCTAAAAATGCTCGTCATCTATTTGTAGGGAGTTATGTGGAATTTCAAATATTTCAAAGCCGGCATGAGAACAAATTAAGCCGTTTAAAAAAAGTAATTACAGTCAAACCGATTGATTGAAATTATGAAATGTTAGAATCTTTCAATGTTTTGAATGAATGTGCAAATAAATTAGAATTAAAAAACCAACGTTTATATAAATTTTATCAAAAGCATTTGGAAATGATTTTTAATCAATTATTTTACGATAAAATATTAACACTAATTATTTTAGAACAATTTATTAAATTATCTGGGCATACATTAGAAGTCAATCGTTGTATTAAGTGTAATGATAATAAAATTAAAACTATTTCTTTTAAAGACCATGGTATGTTGTGTAATCTATGTTTTGATCCGCGCAAAGATAAGTACTTTGATTTAACTATTTCCAAGGCATTTCATTACCTATTTAATCAGCAATACGAAAAATTAAATACTAATATACAAGAATTAGATTTTATGATTAAATTACTAAAGATTTATATTGACGATAATATTGCCGTTAAATTGCAATCATTGAATACTTATTAATTAATGTTTTTGCTTGCTTCTAATAATTTTACGAATATCTTTGGCTTTATTACGTGCTTTTTCACGTTCTAGTTTTTTATGCCATTTTTCCATTTTAAGTGCTTTACGATAAGCTAATTTTTCTTGTAAAGTAGGACGTTCATTTAAATGTTGAATGTGTCGTTTTAGATGATCAATTTGACTTTCAAGACCACGAATTTGGTGTTCTTGAGAATTAATGTGTGATTGCAATTTTAGTGCTAATTTAATACGGACATAATTCTGTAATAATTGATCACGTAACTTTTTAATTTTTTTCTTTTTATGTTCAATTGTATTTTCTAAAGTGTAAATGAATTTTTCTAATTGACTAATAAGTTTCATTGATTGTCGATGTGCACGAACAGCATTTTTTGCACGTTTTAATAATCGACGAGCAACAACTGCTTCGCGAGATTTATTATCAATAGCATGTAAAATTAACGCTGTGATTACGAGCATAACACAGAAAGCAAAAGTGGCGATTGATATAGTGCCAAAGAGAGTAAGTTCTCCTCGAAAATTTGTGAAATCAAACATTGAATCACCATGATAAATATTTAACATTAATAAAGTGATAACAGCCACAAACACAAGACCTAAAATGATGAGTGAAAGTTTCACGAATCCATTAACTCATCCTGGGATATGAACATAACCAGTAAATTCTTCTTTTTTTCGACGAATCATGGCTTGGTGTTCTTGTTTCTTTTTTGCTTTAGCTAATTTAATAGCGCTACGGCGAGCCTGTTTTTCAGCTTTTATAGCCATTTTTTTAGCAAATAATTCATGTAGTTCTTCTTCGCGTAATAATTTAAAATGTGCTTTACGTTGTTCAATTAATTTTCTTTTTTCTTGTTTTCGTAATTGGATTAAACGTTTCTTTTCTTGTTTTTTTTGAAAAATTAATTTTAATTCCTTTTCACGAGTTTCACGAAGAATTTTAATTTTAGCTATCTTCTTAATTTTAGCAGCTTGTTTAATTTCTTTTTTAATTTTAGCTGCTAAAAGAGCCTTACGTTGTTGTTCAGCTTTTTGTGATGCAATTTTTTGTTTTTTCTTTAGGTGTCTTTCATATTTACTTTGTAGATATTGTTTTTTGAAAAGATTTTTTTGTTGTTTAACGATTTTCTTTTGTTGAATAGCTCGTTTACGAGCCATTAATACATCTTGGTAAGTTATTTCACGATTTTGTGCTTTTTTAAGTTCTTGAATTTTCTTAATTTCTTCGTTATGAAGTTGTTGGATTCTATCGTGTTTTTTTTGAATTGATTCTTTTGCAATTCTTAAAGCTTGGACTTTTTGTTCATTACCCTTTTTAATATATTCTGCTTGTTTTTGAGCAATACGAGTAAGAAGCAAAATTTGATGTTTTCGTGCATTGCGTAAACTTCTTTGTTTTTTTAGAGATAATTTAATTTTGCGGTTTAGTATACGTTTGCGTTTTGCTTTTGCTTTATCTAGAATGTGGGCTTGTTTGTTTAATTTACGTTCTAAAATTTTACGTTGTTTAGCAATCGCTTTACGTTGTTCAGCAACTTGATTTTTTTCTTGTCTTTTTTTAGCAATTATCGCTCGTTTTTGTTCACGAATAAGACGACGATGTTTTAAGTTTTCTTGTCTACGTTCCTTTGCTAATATTTTCTGTTGATGTCTTATTTTCTGTTGTTGTGTTCGTAGAACATGAGCATCAATTTTTTGTTGTCTTCGTAATTCGGCCTTCTGTCGTCTTTTAAAACGAGCAGCTTGACGTTGGCTATGTCGTTTTAAAATATTTTGTTTTCTTATTTTTTTAGCAATAGCTTTTCTTTTGGTTTTATCAATTTTGGCTTGTTTGCGTTGTGTCTCTTTTTCAATGCGAGCGGCATGTCTGTCTCCTGCTCGTTTTTCATTCTTAACATCCTTGTTATATTCATTTTTAATTTCACGTTTTTTGGCTTCTTGTTTAGCAATTTTACGAGCAGCTTTTTCTTTACGTTTTTGTTCTTTAATTGCTTGCTTTTGTAAACGAAGTAAATCTCTAGATTTTTGCTTTTGTAATTTTAAAACCTTTTTATTTTGCTTAATTTCTGATTTTGGTAAATCGTTGCTGCCAATATCAACATTAACAATTACTTTTTCAGTTTTATTTTTTGATTTGCTCATATTATCATTTTTATCAATATTTACCTTAAAATATTTTATATAAAATAAAATAGAAAGCATTTTTTTGACAATGCTTCCTATTTTAAAAATATAGTACAATTAGGTTAATACTTACTTTTCCTCTTTCTTTTTCATTATGAAATTTTGAAGAATGCTTCATAAACACATATCATTATAGCGATAATAAATTATGCGAGCATTTTTTCTTTTCATTATCATAATATAATGCATTGGATTGTATATGAAAATAATTGATGCTAATGATACTAAAAAAAAAATACAAGAAAATATTGTTAACTATTTAAAAAAATACGGATTTGTGTTTTCAAATTCGGAAATTTATGGTGGATTGGCGAACACTTGAGATTTTGGCCCGCTTGGTACATTATTAAAACATAATATTAAAAAGCTTTGGTGAAATCAGTTTATTACTAATGATCCTAATGCAGTAGGAGTAGACACAGCCGTTATTAGTAATCCTTCTATTTGAAAGGCGAGCGGACATTTAAGTAATTTTAGTGATCCATTGATTGAATGTAAGAACTGTCATAATCGTTTCCGAGCTGATAAGTTGATTGAAGAAAGCATTAAGGATTTCTTTGTTGATGAACAATCTAGTTTTGAAGAATTAGAGAAGATTATTAAAGAGCATAAAATCAGATGCCCAATTTGTGGGAAAATTGATTGAACTTCAATTAATCAATTTAATTTAATGTTTCAAGTACACCAAGGAATTTTATCAAACGATGCTACAGTTAATTACTTAAGACCGGAAACAGCACAAGGAATTTTTATTAATTTTGCTAACATACAACGAAGTTTACGACTAAAAATACCTTTTGCCGTAGGTCAAATAGGTAAATCATTTCGAAACGAGATTACGCCTGGTAATTTCATTTTTCGTACGCGCGAATTTGAACAAATGGAATTGGAATATTTTGTTTTACCAAAAGATGTCAATAAAATATTTGATGAACAATTAGAAAAAATTAATAATTTTTTGATTGATATTTTAATGTTTGATAAAAATAATCTTCGTTTGCATGAACATAGTAAAGATGAGTTATCTCATTATTCTGCTCGTACAATTGACATCGAATATCGTTTTCCACATGGATGAAAAGAATTGTGAGGCATTGCCAACCGAACAGATTACGATTTGAGATCTCACATGCAACACTCCAAAACTAATCTCACTTATTTAGACCCAATTTCTAATAAAAAAATTATTCCTTATGTAATTGAACCATCTATTGGGGTGGAACGATTATTTTATGCATTAATCGTAGATAAATATGAGGAAGAAATACTAGAGGATGGTGAAATAAGGGAAGTTTTACGACTATCTTATAAATTAGCACCTTTTAAATTAGCAATTTTACCTTTAGTTAATAAGTTAGGTAGTGAAGCCTATCAAATTTATCAAAGTTTTAGGATAAATGGATTAGAAGTTACCTATGATGCAAGCGGTTCAATCGGTAAACGATATCGTCGCCAAGATGCGATTGGAACACCTTATTGTTTAACCTATGATTTTGAATCACAAGAAAAAAAGACTGTTACTATTCGTTACCGTGATTCAATGAAACAGGAACGGATCCCTATCGATGAAATTAAAGAATTTTTACGTAAAGCCAATGATTAGTTATGCTTAATCAAGTTAATTTTAACATTATCAAAGAAATTCAAGAGAAGGCTGACATTGTTGGTGTAATTGCTGGTTTTATTAAATTAACTCGCAAGGGTAATAACTATGTTGGTTTATGTCCGTTCCATGCCGATAAAAATCCATCATTAGTGGTTTCTCCCAAGAAAAAAATTTTTAAATGTTTTGTATGCGGGGTAAAAGGAAATGTTTTTGGGTTTGTCCAGCAATATCAAAAAATTTCATACTTGGAAGCTGTCAAAGTCGTAGGTAATTTGATTGGTTATGATGAAAGTAAACTAAATTTTCAGACACATAATACTTATTTGGATCCATCAATCAAAAAATTAATTGATTTAAATAAACAAGCAAATGAATGATTTAAAGGTTTGTTACATAACCCTGAAAATAAAGATAAATTAACATACTTACAACAACGTGGGTTAAATTATGAAATTATTAATGAATTTGAATTTGGTTATGCTCCACATAGTAAAGATCTAATTTATCGTATGGCATCTAATTATCAAAATATGTTTGGTACATCACGTGATAGTGCACTTATATGAAACGAAAAAGAATTATTAGACGCTGGATTGATAATCTATAACCAAAAAGGTGAAATATTTGACTTTTTTAGTGATCGTATTACTATTCCTATTTATGATAATAATGGTTATTTAGTTGCTTTCAGCGGTCGTACTACGGCTCAAACTGAACCAAAATATTTAAATACATCAAGTACAAAATTATTTACAAAAGCCAATGTTTTGTTTAATTTTCATAAAGTAAAACAACAAGATAATACCAAAATCATTATTGTTGAAGGTTTTATGGATGCTATTGCTTATTATCGTGCTGGTTTTTCTAATGTAGTTGCAACCATGGGAGTGTCATTAAGTAATGAGCATATTAATGCTTTGCAAACATTAAACAAATTGCAAACTGTCATTTTATCATTTGACAATGATATTGCTGGAATTATGGCAACTATTACCAATGGACAAAAATTAATGGAAAATGGTTTTAATACATACGTGGTAGGTTCATATGATAAAGATATTAAAGACGTTGATGATTTAATGAAGATTCGTGGGAAAGAAAGTATTAATGAAATTTTGAATGAGCGAGTTGATTTTATTACTTTTTTAATTAATAATGAATTTCAACAAAAAAAACCGTTGGATGAAATTCAAAGGTCAATCAACACTATTATTTTTCATATGATTGAATTTGGGAATAACTCATTATTATTGCGTCAACAACATTTAAAATTATTGGCTGATAAATCTGGTTTGGCTTTCGATGATTTGAAAGCTAAATATGAACAAGATTTTATCAAAATAGCCGGGAACAGTAAAGTCAATCGAATATATCAATCAAAACCGCATAAACCTGACAATGAAGTAGGTTTGCATCAAAGATTTATTGAACCAGAAAAAACTGAACTTAAAGAAAATGAACAAACAAAAATCAATAATCATATCGTTGAATTGGAAAATGAAAAACAAGCATCGCAAATTAGATTAAGTGATGGTTTTAATCAATTAATTTTAGCTTTAGTCAATTATCCACAAGGATTTAAAAAAGTTGATGATGCACTTAATGTTAATTTAATAAATTTTCCGCTTATACAACACAAATTCATTTTTAAAAGTATCCAATATATTTTAGACAAAGAAGAGAATTTGAGTGAAGAAACATTAAGCGTTTTTCTAAAAGAACATGCCGTTAATGATAACGTAGTCGCAAAACACTATCGTAGTGCCTATGAATATTTTTTAATCCAGATTAATGATCAAATGTATCAATCATACTTTAAAAAGCATTTAGTGAAAAATTGTGAACAAAGAATTTCCGACTTAATTAATCGGATTCAATTTACTAAATATGAATTTACTATTTATCAAATAATGTTAGAAATTTGAGAGTTAAAAAAACAAAATAATCCAAAAGATTTGACTAAAATAGATAAGTTGAACAAACAATTGATTGACACAAGACAAATATTGACACATTGAATTAAAAGTAATCAAAAGAAGAAAAAATAAAATATGACGTTTCACAACAAAGCTAAATTACATGAAATTGCTAAAGTAGTGTTGATGCCTGGTGATCCGCTGCGTGCCCGTTGGATTGCAGAAACTTTCTTAAAAAAACCAAAATTGGTAAATGATGTGAGAGCAATGTATGCTTATACAGGTACTTATAAAAATAAAAAAATAACTGTTATGGCTCATGGTATGGGTATGCCATCAATTGGAATTTATTCGTATGAACTTTATAAAATCTATGATGTAGACACTATTATTCGAGTTGGTTCAGCTGGTGCTTTTGTTAAAGAATTAGCAATAGGTGATGTAGTCATAGCAAAAGAGGCTTATAGCGAGTCTGTCTATGCAAAAGATATCGGTGTAAAAGTACCATGCAACAATATTTTAAAAGGTAGCATAAGCATTTTAAATAAATGTAACCTAACTGCCAAAGCATTAAATTTAAAACCGTATGTAGGTAAAATACTGTCTGAGGATGCCTTTTATTCTTCAATTCCGTGACAAAAACGTATGAAATTATCAAAAGATATTGTAGCAGTAGAAATGGAAGCATTTGCTTTATATGCAAACGCTATTAAAACTAAGAAGCGTGCACTTTGCTTATTAACCATTAGTGATTCATTTGTATCAAAAAAATCAATATCATATGAGAAACGTCAAACTAGTTTTATTAATATGATTAAACTAGCGTTAGAAACAGCGATTAAGGTTTAATCACACTCTCATATAAGTTAATTATTTTTATCGTAGAATTAGTATTTGATAGATTACTTATGAAATATAACAAATACATTGACCATACTTTACTAAAGGCAGATGCATCAATCAAAGAAATTAAACAATTGTGTAATGAAGCAAAAAAATATCATTTTGCTTCAGTTTGTGTAAATCCTATTTATGTTTCTTATTGTAAAACACAATTAGTTAATACTAATGTCAAAGTATGTACTGTAATAGGTTTTCCGTTAGGTAACAACACTACATTGGTAAAAGTTTTAGAAACAATGGATGCTATTAAAAACGGTGCTCAAGAAATTGATATGGTTATTAATATTCCGTGATTAAAAGCAAAAAAAATAGAGGAAGTCGTTGTTGAAATAAAAATGCTTAAGAAAATTTGTGACAAACATATTTTGAAAGTGATTGTTGAAACATCATTACTTTCTAACGAAGATAAAATTAATGCATGTAAGTGTGTAACCTTAGCTAAAGCCGATTTTATTAAAACATCAACTGGATTTAGTACAGGTGGTGCGACCACAGATGATATTAAGTTATTTAGAAAATACATTGGTAAAAAAATTAAAATTAAAGCATCTGGCGGAATTAAAACATATAGTGACATGCTTGCCATGATTAAAGCAGGTGCTACACGAATTGGTACTTCTCGTGGAGTGGTATTAATGCGAGGTAAATAACGATGGATATTTTATCAATTATTGAGAAAAAACGTTCTAAGCAATCGTTGACCAAAGCGGAAATAAATTTTTTCATTGACCAACTTGTTAACAAAAAGACTATCAAAGATTATCAAGCTTCAGCTCTATTGATGGCAATTAATTTAAATGGTATGAATGATAAAGAAACTTTTTATTTAACTGATGCTATGCTGAATTCTGGTAACGTGATTAATCTTGACAGAGTATCTGGTATTAAAATTGATAAACATTCAACGGGTGGAGTCGGTGATAAAGTATCTTTAATTCTGTCTCCAATTTGTGTTGCCTTAGGATTAAAAGTTGCAAAACTATCTGGACGCGGTTTAGGTCATACTGGCGGCACCATTGATAAATTAGAATCAATTGGAGTAAATTGTAATCTAACAAAAAAACAATATTTGAGCTTACTAAAAAATATAGGTATGTTCATCATGGCTCAAACTATTGAACTAACGCCTGCTGATCGAATTCTTTATAATTTACGTAATGCGACTGGAACTGTACAATCCATTCCTTTGATTGCATCTTCTATTGCTTGCAAAAAGCTGGCTTTAAAAACGGATTACATTTTTTTAGATGTTAAAGTTGGCGATGGTGGCTTTTGTAAAACTATTAAAGAAGCCATTATGCTCTCAAGAGTATTATTAAGGATATTTCGTAATTTTCGTCGTAAAGCAATTGTTCATATCACTAGCATGACTCAACCACTTGGTAGGACTATTGGTAATGCATTGGAGATAAAGGCAACATTTGATTTTTTAAAAGGCCAACCAGAAACAAAAGCTATAAAAACACTAATTTATGATTTTGTGGCAGATATATTAGTCACCACAAAAAAAGCTGAAAATAAAAAGCATGCGATTAAATTAGTTGATGAGGTTATTAGCACAGGTAGAGCTCTAAATGTTTTTGAAACTTGAATAAAAGCACAACATGCTAATATGTTGGCAATTAAAAATAGTACATATTTTAAGCCAAAGCATAAATTAGAAATTAAAGCTCATTCTACAGGTTATGTTGCTTACCGTTCTACCAAAGTTATTGGTCTTATTGCTTTTAAATTAGGAGCAGGTAGATTAAGTAAAGAAGATAACATTGATTATCATGCTGGTATTTACTTAAATAAAATAAAAAATGAATACGTTAAAAAGAATGAATTAATAGCTATTCTTTATTCTTCCAAACCTATTAAATATTCGTTGGTTAGTGATTTCAAAGAAAATGTGATAATTAGTGCTCAACCACATAAAAATATGCCGATAATTATTAAAACAATGAGGTAGTCATGCACGAAAATAATTTTCAAAAACTTGCAAAGTTAATTAAGCGTGCTTATGCACCATATTCTCATTTTAAAGTGGCAGCATTAGTGGAAACGGATAAAGGTATTTTTGTAGGTGTTAATGTGGAAAATGCTTCGTTTTCATTAAGTTTATGTGCAGAGCGTGTAGCTATTACTAACGCCATTACTAATGGAGCAAAGAAATTCAAGTCTTTATATTTGTTGTCGTCAAAATTGCAAATGGATGTAACACCATGTGGTGCGTGTAGACAAGTAATCTTTGAATTTTGTCCGCGTCATATGCCCATTTATGTCTATAACAAAATTGGGAAAGTTAAAAAATATTTGGTTTCTCAATTACTACCACAAGGCTTCAAGTTAAAAAAATAAATTATGAATGAGATTTATCAACAATGACTGTCTTCGCCAAAATTGACACTTAGCGAAAAAAAATCAATTAAGAGCCTTACTAAACAAGAACAGATGGTTTATTTTTCCGCCGAATCAATGTCATTCGGTACGGCGGGTGTACGTGGTAAGATGGGTATGGGTACAATGCGCATGAACCGTTTCACTTATGCTAATCTTGCGCAAGCATATGCTAAATATATCGTGCACACATACGGTAGAGATAAATCCATTGTGGTAGGTCATGACAATCGTTTGAATTCGGCTAAATTTGCAAAACTAGCGGCAGAAGTATTATCTTCATTCGGTATTAGGGTTTTGTTGTTTGCTAAGAATCAATTAATGCCTACTCCGATCGTTTCTTATGCCATTAGAGAAACAAAATCGGTTGGTGGATTAATTATCACAGCCAGTCATAATCCGAAAGAATACAATGGGTTTAAAGCATATCGAAATGATGGAGCACAAATTTTGCCACCAATTGCTAATTTAATTGAAAAACAGTTAAGAAAGGCTTTTGATATTTTGAATACAACATATCGTGCCCAACCGAACCTAGTATCTTTCTTAACCAATGGAATTATTGATAAATATTTCAAAGATGCACAACGAGTGCTAAACAAGAAGGAATTAATAGAAAAAAAACGATTTCCAGTGGTTTTGACTGCTCATCACGGTACAGCCTGTAAACTTTTACCTAAATTTCTTAAACTACTAAAATTTAATATTAAACCTGTACATGCTCAAATGTTTTATAGCCCAACTTTTATTAATTCGCCAATTTCTAATCCTGAAGATATTAAATCGTTTGATCTATCGATTGTACAAGCCAATAAAATTAAAAGTGATATTTGTATTGGTGTAGATCCAGATGCTGATCGAATGGCTGTTTGCATTAAACACCTTGGTCAATGAAGATTAATGACTGGTAATGAAATGGGGATTATTTACACTTATTATGTATTGAAGCATAAACATTTTACTAAAACACCTTATATTGTTTCATCTTATGTTTCCACTAATCTAATTGATAAAATTGCTAAATTTTATCATGCTAAAGTTTACCGTACTGGTACAGGGTTCAAATGAATGGGGGCTAAAATTAGTGAAATCGACAATAAAGAATCTTTTGTTGTGGCTTTTGAAGAAGCAATTGGTGCTTTGAACACTACAATTAATCGTGACAAAGATTCTTTCACGGCTTCAGCCTTAGCTTTAGAAATTTATCACATATATCGTCAACGTAAAATGGATTTTGTAGATATTTTGGAACAAGAAATCTATCCAATATATGGGCATTGATTCGGTAAAACTGTTTCTTATAAATACGATGTATTAAATTGAAAACCACTCGTGTTAAACAAGATGAATTTATTAAAACATTATCATGCAAAAATGATTGGGAACTGAACAATCAAAAAAAATATTTGAAATAAAGTAGGTGATTGCTTGGAATGACATTTACAAAACAATTCCTGAATTAAATTTCGTATGAGTGGGACAGAACCAAAATTTAAAATTTATTACAACTTATATGGCTCTTCGCAAAATCAATTAATAAATCAATATAATGAATTAGATATACTATTTCGAAAAATATTAGGGGTTTAATGCAAAAATATATTTTAGGAAATTGAAAAATGTTCAAAACGCAAGACGAAATTGAAAGTTTTTGTGATAGTTTTAATGTTTTATTGAATAATGATGATAGATTAAAGCATGCTAATATTGTAATTGGGATTGCACCAACCTACGTAGGGTTGTCAACTTTTAAGTTAAGTAATAAAACATCTGCTATTGTAATGGCACAGAATGTAAATATTGAAACTAATGGTCCGTATACTAGTCAAGTTTCTTATAGTCAATTAAAAGATCTAGGTGTTAACGCTGTTTTAATAGGGCATTCTGAAGTTCGTTCATATTTGCATGAAAGTGATGTACTAATTAATAAGAAAGTTTTAACTCTTTTAAAAAATAATATGGTTCCCATACTATGTGTAGGTGAAACATTGCAAGAATTTGAACAAGGCAAAACAAAAGATGTTTTGAATAAACAATTAACAATTAATTTACAAAATATTGATTTGAAAACAGTTGAACATCTAATTATTGCTTATGAACCAATTTGGGCAATTGGCACTGGTAAAACTGCAACGATTGAAATCATCAAAAATACATTTATTGCTATTAAAAACATTTTGAATCATCTCTTAGGTGTATCATCTAATAAAGTTGCTTTAGTGTACGGTGGTAGTGTTAATGAAAAAAATGCTGTTGATATACTTAAAACCAAAAATGTGGACGGGGTTTTAGTTGGTGGAGCTTCATTAGATCCTCAAAAATTTTATACTATTATTAAATCTATTCCTACATATCAAAAAGGTTAACAATGAAAAAAACTATTCTAATTATTATGGATGGCATTGGTTTGCGTAATGTTCGCGAAGGAAATGCCGTTGCTTTAGCCAATAAACCAAATTTGGATATGTTAATGCAAAAATATCCGCATACTCAGTTATTAGCATCTGAAGAAGCAGTTGGTTTACCAAGAGGACAAATGGGCAATTCAGAAGTAGGTCACTTAAATATTGGAGCGGGTCGAATTGTATATACTGGATTATCATTAATTAGTAAGGATTTACAAAAAGGAACATTTTATAATAATACTGCTTTTTTAGCAGCAATTAATCATGCTAAAAAAAATCAAAGTAAGTTACATATTATGGGTTTGGCAAGTTTTGGAGGAGTTCATTCTAATTTAGAACATATCTTGGCTTTGTTCAAACTAGCGCATGATTGACAAGTGGAAACTGTCTTTCATGCCTTTGGTGATGGGAGAGATGTGCCACCTAAAACGCTTCTCAATGATTTTATACAAACCATAAGTCCGGCTTTACAAAATAATAGTATTAAATTAGGAGTTATTGCTGGCCGATATTATGCAATGGATCGAGATAAGCGGTGGGAAAGAGTTGAACAAGCTTATCAAACTTTAATTGGCAATTCACAAAAAACTTTTGATCAACCGGAATTGTACATTGAATCAATGTATACACAAAACATTACTGATGAATTTATATTACCAGCTCTCAATAGTACTTATCCAAAAGAACAAATTACAATCGCAGACAATGATGCTGTAATTTTTGCCAATTTTCGACCAGACCGTGCTCGAGAATTAAGCCATATGATATATGGTTCAGATTATTACGATCATAATCCTACTGTTCGTCGTAATAATATATTCTTTGTTTCCATGATGAATTACGAAGGAATCGAAACTAGCATGGTAGCATACCCACCTGTTAGACTTAAAAATGTTTTGGGCGAAGTGTTGGCTTCAAAAAAAATACGACAGTTACGAATTGCTGAAACAGAAAAATATGCTCACGTTACTTTTTTCTTTGACGGTGGAGTAGAAATTACTTACCCTCACGAAACTAAAATTATTGTCCCCTCTCCAAAAATACCAACTTATGATCAAAAACCAGAAATGTCTGCTTATGAAGTGTGCGATAAATTAATTGACAATCTTAATAGTAATGATGTAATTATTTGCAATTTCGCAAATGGTGACATGGTTGGTCATACTGGTAATTTAAAAGCAACCATTAAAGCAGTTGAAACAGTAGATCAAATGATTGGTAAGATTTATCAAGCTGCACAACAAAATGGTTTTACGATGTTTATTACGGCTGATCACGGCAATGCCGATGAAGAAATTGATGCTAATGGTCATAAAGTAACAGCACACACTTTGAGCCCGGTACCATTAATTGTTACTGATTCCAGTATAAAATTAAATGGTGAAGGTAAACTAAGCAATATTGCTCCATCAATGTTAGATTACATGGATATTCCAATTCCAAAAGAAATGAATGAGTTATCGTTAATAAAGAAATAAAATTTAAATATTTTTTTATTTTTCCAAAATGTCTATGACTAAGCAACAAGTTGTCTACATTATGGGGAGGGAAAAAAACTTAGAGATTGGCTTGGCTAATAATTAATTTTTTTACATAAATCATTAATATTTTTCTCAAGACTTATAATTGCTAAGTTATGTTTAATTTAAAAATTGAAAATATTAATGATTATATTAATAGTAAATTAATGAAACGATATCAGATTTCTATTGATAATTTGATGGGCAAAATTAACCTTAAATTACTAGAAGGTAGTGATATGATGGGTTGATTGGATTTAGTTGACTCTTATGATAATCATGAAATTATTCAAATGCATAATAAGGCCAGAGAATGAAAAAAAATGGATATTAAATATGTATTGGTTATCGGAATTGGCGGTTCGTATGTTGGTGTTCGTGCGGTAACTGATATGTGTTGTGGTGTTTTTGATGATAGTACTCCACAATTAATTTGAGTACATAATATATCTAGTTCATACATTGTACCCTTAATGAAAAAGTTGGAGCATGAAAAATTTGCTATTATTGTTATTTCTAAATCTGGCACGACTTTAGAACCGGCTATTTCTTTTAGAATTTTTCGAGAGTTATTGCAAAAAAATGTAGGAATTAGTAAATTACATAAGTATATTGTTGCGATTACTGACAAAACTAAAGGCACCTTACATGACTTTGCTAAACATCGTCATATTACTACTTTTAGTATTCCAGATGATGTAGGCGGGCGTTTTTCCACATTAACTCCTGTGGGAATGTTTGTCATTATTTTAAAAGGGCTAGATCCTTTGATGATATTAAAAGGTGCAAGACAAGCAATTAAAGATACAAGTGATAATGATATAAGTGAAAATACTGCTTTTACATATGCTTGCTATCGCCATTATTTTGCTATGGTTAAACATTTACAAATTGAAAATTTCATAGTTTATGATCCTTCCTTACAATTTGTTGGCGAAATGTGAAGACAAATTTTTGGTGAATCTGAAGGTAAAGAAGGTAAAGGTATATTTCCGTCTTTATCGTTATTTACTACCGATTTACATTCTATGGGCCAATATTTACAACAAGGAACGCGTAATTTCTTTCAAACAACTTTAATTGTAAAAAAACCAAAAAATGATATGCTCATTAAAATTTTAGATAATAATGATAAATTAAAATATTTAAATAATAAATCGCTTGATTTCATTAATAAAAAAGCATTTGAAGGTACTATCGCTGCTCACACCAAAGTTGGTCAAACTAATAATTTTATTATCGAAATTGGTAGGGATGATGAATACCATTTTGGATATTTATTTATGTGATTTGCAATTGCAGTGACAATCAGCGGATATTTATTAAAAATAAATCCATTCAATCAACCTGGTGTTGAGCAATATAAAAATAATATGTTTAAATTATTAGGAAAAAAGAATTTTAAGTAAATTAAATACTTATTTTTTGAATTCTAAAAAAAGTGGATCTAATTCATTGGCTGAGACTTCACTTGGTGTATTCATCATTAAATCAATGCCTCGACTATTCTTAGGGAAAGCAATGATATCTCTGATGCTATCAGAGTTTGTTAATAACATAATTAAACGATCAAGTCCTAATGCAATACCACCATGAGGCGGAACTCCATACTTAAAAGCATTTAATAAAAACCCAAATTTAGTATTAATTTCTTTATCAGTTAGTCCGATTGCTTTAAACATACGATTTTGGACTTGTGGATTTGTAATTCGGATAGAACCACCGCCTATCTCATAACCATTAAGGACAATGTCATATGCACGTGCTTTAGCATTAGTTTTATCTTGATCAAAAGTGTTAATAGTATCTAATGTAGGGGAAGTAAATGGATGATGTGCAGCTTGAAATTTATTTTGTAATTTATCAAATTCAAATAAGGGCCAATCAGTAATTCAAAGAAAACAATATTGATTAGGGTTTTTTAAATTTAATAAATTTCCTAATTCATTTCTAACGGCTCCGAGTGATTGATTCACTACATTTAATTCATCAACGACTAACAATATAGTACCTTTGGTTAATTTATTATTATTAAAAATGTTAATGACGATTTCTGGTTCAATTTTTTTAATAGAGCCGTCAATAACTTCATTTTCATATGTTAGAAACATCAAATCATAGGCCTTATTATCTTTAGCATATTTTCGTAAAATATCAATTTGTTTTCTATTTAAAATTAAATTTGGTACCAAAATATATTTAATTGTTTTATTTTGATTTAATGCATTAACAATCACATTAAATTTGGTGTTAAGGAAATAGTGGTTTGCATTTTGTAATTTTAAATCATAACGTAAATCTGGTTTATCAGAACCATATTCATTTAGCGCGGTTTCATATCTCATAGTTTGAAAAGGAATTTTGAGATTTATATTTAAAATATCTTTAAAGCTTTTAAAAAACATTTTTTCAATTATGTCAATGATTTTAGATTCGTCAATAAAAGACATTTCCAAATCTAATTGAGTAAATTCTGGTTGACGATCTGCTCTTAAATCTTCGTCTCTAAAACAGCGAGCAATTTGAAAGTAACGATTCATCCCAGATACCATTAATAATTGTTTGTAAATTTGAGGTGATTGGGGAAGTGCATAAAAATGGTTCATTTTTACTCTAGTTGGCACTAAATAATCGCGTGCTCCTTCTGGGGTAGCTTTTGAAAGGATTGGAGTTTCTATTTCTATAAATTCACGGCTTAACAAATAATTTCTAATTGAGTTAATAAATTTAGAACGAAAAATAATTTTATCTCGCACAATCGGTCGTCTCAAATCTAAGTAACGGTATTGTAAACGAACATCTTCTAATGCATCAGTGTTGTTTTCAATGGTTAATGGGGTCGGCTCGGCTTTAGCAAGTAGTTTGAATATTTCTAACTTAATTTCAACATCACCGTTGGGAATGTTTTTATTAATATTTTTACGTATGCCGACAATACCTGTTATTTCCACCACTGATTCTCTTGTAACATGTAAAATTTCACTAAAAAATTGATTCTTTTCATCAACGATTACTTGTACAAAACCATAACGATCTGCTACATCCAAAAATAACAAGGAACCTAATTTACGATTTTTTTTAATTCAACCTTTGATGGTGACTTTTTTACTAATTTCACCATTACTTATTTTGCCACAGTAACTTCAGTTCATAAATATTAATTTTTCTTAATAAAATCAACGATTTTATCAAAATCAATTGTTTCCTGTTTTAAGGTTTTTTGATTTTTAATTACTAATTTATTTTCAGTCAATTCTTTTTCACCTAAAATGATTACAAACCTAGCATTCAAAGCTTCGGCATAATTAAAACTTTTAGTTAGTTTATAAGCGTCAAATTTACAAACTGCACTAATACCAGAAGAACGTAAATAAGCTAAAATAAGCACAGGTGTTATTTCGTTTTTTTCATTTAAATTAGCAATGACTACATCAATCGGCTTTTGAATTGGTAATTTAATATTTTCATATTCTAAAATTAATGCTAGTCTTTCAATTCCCAAAGCGAATCCAACACATGCACATTCTTCTCCACCCAATTCTTTAACTAAATTAGCATATCGTCCGCCACCAATAATAGTTGGCTGCCCAGACAAGCGTTCATCCGTTGAATTGATTTCAAAAATAAAATTAGTGTAATAATCTAAACCTCTTACTAAATTTGAATCGATTTTAAAAGGAACTTTAGCAATTTTTAGAGCATTACAGATTAAGTTAAAATCTTCTTTTTCCTTTGATGATAAGAACTTATCAATTTTAGGAGCGTTTTTAACGAAATCTTTTTTATTATCTTCTTTATCATCAAGGATACGTAATGGATTAGTTTCAATTCGAGACTGTGATAATTCAGATAATTGTTTTTTGTAATGAGAAAAATATTCTCTTAATTCATTAATTCATTTGTTTCTTGCTTCAAAATTACCAATGTTATTGATAGAAATTTCGAATTTTTTGACTCCAACTGTTCGTAAAATAGACTCAGCCATTAATAGCAAATCAATATCATCCAAGACTGAATTGGTATTGATACATTCAACCCCAAATTGGTGAAATTGACGTAATCTACCATTTTGAGGTCTTTCATAGCGGAACATGGGACCTGTGTAAGAAAGTTTTATAGGAGATACCAGTTTATTTAGTAATTTTTCTTCTACCACAGCTCGGATGATTCCAGCTGTACCTTCTGGTCTTAAAACCATATCACGTCCACCTTTATCTTTAAATGCATAGAATTCTTTTTTGACAATATCACTAGTTTCACCTACTGAACGAATAAACAACTCACTGTTTTCGAAAATAGGTGTTGCAATTTCATGATAACCACTTAATGAGGAAATTAAAAATAATAAATTAGTAAGTGTACGATAATTTTCACTAACTTCTGGTAATCAATCTTCGGTGCCGCGAGGCTTACTATATTTCATAATGAAACGTAATTATAATGATTACTATAAATATTTTATATAATAACCTACCTATTTTTTATAACCACATGAAAATTTGACCTTTTAATCGTAGAACAAAGAATAATGATACTAATGGTAGTTCAGATTCTTTTGTGCAATCCACAACAAGAAAAACGAGCTTTGGTAGTATTTTAAGCTCTTTTATTGTTGCTTTTGTAATTTTGGTAGCTGGTGGTACAGGCATCGGTATTTCCGCTTGAAAACAAACGTTAGGTAGTGAATTTAGTAAAAGTTATAACATTCGTTTTGAATTAGAGCCGCATAATGAACAAGATTACAATTTTGATCAACCACTTGGGTTAGGAACGGAAACCTATTCAGAATTGGCAAAAGATGCAGCCAATGCTTATTCTAAATATTTGAATGAAAAAGGTGTAAACGATATTAATGTTTATCCCGAATGAATCCCTGATAGTAGTAATCCGAATAATGAGTATGCTGGTCGTATTTTTATTAATGCTATAGTACCAAATGATTACTACTATAACAAAGTGGATGAAAAGCGAATCGAAATTCCAAAGCAAAATATTTACATGAATTACATGAATTCATCTCGTTTAACTGCTATTATTCAAAAGGATAATAATTCTGAACATAAAATAGCTGTTATTCCGTTAAATCAATACATCGATAATACTCACCCAGCATCTATTAACGGTAAACTTCCCACAGAAGTGGATATTAAATTAAATACATCTTTTGAAGATATTGTGGATGGGTGTTTTGATGATACTCCTGCGACTGGTACCAACGAAGATAGTACTAATAATTCACAAATATACATTGTGCAAAATTATTATGAATTACTTAATTATTTAACTTTTGTGTTGCAAGCCGAAGCAGGTTATAAATCAGGAAATACAACATTTACGGAAATTTATCGTTATTTTGGGAATACCGATAATGGTGAATCTAAGTTTTACGATGATTATTCCAGCGATCATAGTTTTTCAAAACCAGAAAATGCTAAATTGGGTAATAGCCAACTTTCTGAATATGGTAGTGTTTATTACAATGTAGATAATAATGCCGATAAATTAGAAATCCAAGAAAGTTCTGTTAACAACTCTAGTACATGAAATACGACTAATGATGCGCCACTTTATTTTGAATCCAAGAAGGATGACAATAATCAATGGTCACCAACTGGTAATATTAATTACAATTTTTTAAATAAATGAATTTTAGCCTTTGGTCAACCAGACAAAAAAGCAGCACAAAGTGGCGAAGAAGTAGCTAATTCTTTTTTAAAAATTATTCCAAATAAAAATCCTACCAACACCAAGGAAGATAGCAATTGACAATGGTTAACAATTAATGCTTCAGATCGTTACCAAGCGCGTAACATTGTAAATGGAATCAAAAATTATAATTTTCCTTTGCCTATTAAACCTATTACTTTGAATGGTTACCAAGAAAATAACACCAATTCTATATTCGGCAGTATAGATAACAACACGAATGAAATTAAGCAAAGCTTTGCAAATACTTTATTAGGTTATTCACCAGTAGTTGGTTTGATTATTTCGCTTTGTTTAATTATTTTAGGAATTGGGATTATTGTTTCCATATTGTATCGTATACCAGGACTATTTGGTACTATTACAATACTAGGTTCATTTGGTTTAACGCTAATGATATTAATTCTTTCTAACTATGTTGTTTCTTTAGGTTTGTTTTTAGGTTTGTTAGTAGGTGTACTAGGCTCTTCTTTAGCCATTTTTAGTTGATGTAGTCGGATAAAAAAATTACATCGGAGTGGCCTATTGTTTGATGTAGCAGTACGCAAGGGAATTAAGCATGGTTTTCTACCAACCATTGATATTCATATGATTATGCTTTTGCTTGGTATATGTGTTTCTTATTTTGGTACAAATCAAATAGATCCATTTGGTAATGCTTTGTTGATTTTCAGTATTGTGTCATTTGCTATTACCGGATTGATTTGAATGTTGTTAACATTATTACTATTCAATAACCGTATTGGTTCTAAAAAAACTAAGTGATTTTTTAAACCAAAACACGAAAAAAATATTCCTATCGTTACGACTAAAAATTACGAAACAATTTATAGTGGTAAATTCGAAACCAAACGTTTTACTTTATTTGGCTGGCGCCAAATTGTTTGTGCAAGTTTAGTCGGTTTCATTGTTCTTTTAGGTGTCATTCTAATTTTAACTATCGGTGTGCATAGTGCATATTCATTTTATGGTGGTAGCAGATTAGTAATGAGTGATTTTACTTACGCTTCGCATTCAGCTGATTTTATCGGTTATTCAAATTTAGTCAGATCAGATGGTTTAGTTTATTTATATTATGATCATACTTTTAATCTTGGTAACCTTTCTTGAGTAATACGTCAGGAATTACCAGATAAACCATGACAAAATGATTTTGTTTCGCTTCAGTCAATTAGTTCAACTGGAATATTAGATTACACTCGCTCTACCATTTACATGTTGCTAATTACTAGTGGCTTGGTTGCTCTTTACTCATTTATTAGATTAAATTGAGTTAGTGTGATTGCTGTTTTCTTAGGACTGCTTGCCACACCATTACTAACCATTGGTATTGTTGCAATTTGTCAAATTTACTTTGACGTTTATATTATGATTGCTATCACTATCGTTTATGCTTTAAATGCATTCTTGGTTATTCATTTGGTAAGCATACTTAACAATTATTGGATTCGTAAACAAATATTTACCACCCAAGATCTACGTAAAATATTTAATGCAGAATTTAAAAATAGCTTTATTTTCTTTGCTTGATGCTATGGTATTTTAGTAGGAACATTTTTAATTATGTTATTGGTAAATACAGTTTCAATAATTTGGTTTATCATCATTATTATTATTGGCATATTTGCATCGATACCTACTATTTATGCCGTTGTACCTATTTGTTTATATGCTTTCATACGTTTACGTTATCGTTATTTAACATCAAATAATTTTGAAAATCCATTATTACGTAAAAATTATGATGCAATTGATGAACAATTAATTGACGGGATTAATCAATTTAAACGTAAAATTCCGGTGTTATAGTAGTAACTTTTTTAGGAGAATTGATGGAATTACAAAATAAAGAATGATATCAAGTCAGTATAAATGATACATTGAAAGATTTTAATGTTAATAACGATGGTTTGTCAGACCAAGAAGTTTTGCACCGACGTCAAACATTTGGTTTTAATACATTACAGCAAAAAGAAAAACGCGGTATTTTCAAAGTGGTTTTAGATCAATTTAAAGATATCATGATTATTATTTTAATTTTCGCTGCATTGTTGGGGATCGTTTTTGGTATTGTCAAAAAAATACAAGGTGAACATGAATGATATGTGGAATTAATTGAAGGCTTTGTTATTTTTATCATCGTTATTATTAACGGCACAATTGGTGCAATCCAAGAAGTTCGTGCATCCAATGCATTAGAAGCGCTAAAAAAAATTGGTGCCCCTACTTCGCGAATTATACGTAACAATAAAACTATGATAATTCCTTCTAGTGAAATAGTTTTGGGAGACATCGTCTATGTTGAAGACGGTTCAATCGTACCAGCTGACTTGCGTTTAATTGAATCTAGTAATTTAAAAATTCAAGAGGCTTCACTTACCGGTGAATCGGTACCAGTTGAAAAAGAGGCAAAAAAATCTTATAACCAATCTTTACCATTAGGCGATCGTAAAAACATGTGTTATAGTTCGTCAATTGTTACCTACGGTAACGGTGTTGGTGTAGCGGTAGCCATTGGTATGAATACTGAAGTTGGTAAAATTGCTAAAATGTTAAATGAACAAGATGAGCAAGAAACACCAATTAAAAAGAAATTAAATAAAATTGGTAAATTTTTAAGTGTTATTGGTGGTGTTACAGCAGCATTAGTTTTAATCATTGGATTTGCTACATATAGTTGAACAGATGCGAGTGATAAATTTGGATGGTTGCAACCATTAATGCTAGCAATTACATTAGCCGTAGCTGTTATTCCAGAAGGATTACCAGCGACCGCTACAATTGTTATGTCGTTAGGAGTGCAAAGGATGGCAAAGAAAAATGCTATTGTAAGAAAACTACCAGTGGTTGAAACATTAGGTAATGCTACAGTTATTTGTAGTGATAAAACCGGAACCTTAACGTTGAATCAAATGACTGTTATAAATGTATTAAATGCAGATGATATTCTTAATAAAGAAATCCCGTCAATTGAAGAAGCCAAAAATCATATTAATGAATATAAAGATATCATTGTAGCTGGAGTTTTATGTAACAATGCTCAATTAGATGAAAAAAATCCAACTATTACTATTGGCGACCCTACTGAAGGAGCGTTGTTAAACCTAGCTGCTAGTTTTAAAATGAGTTACAAAGATTTAAGAATTCAATACCCACGCTTATATGAACAACCATTTGATTCTATTAGAAAACGTATGTCTAGTTTGCACAATTATGAGGGTAAACAATATTTATTTACTAAAGGAGCGGCAGAAGAGTTATTGCAAAAAGCTAAATATATTTTAACTAAAGATGGTATCCGTGATCTTACTAAAGAAGATATTCAAATCATTGAAGAGATGATTCACATTATGTCGTCCAAAGCATTACGTGTATTGGGCTTTGCAAAGACAATTTATAGTGAATCAATAAATAATGGAGAAGACTTAGAAAAAGGATTGGTATTCATTGGTTTGACAGGAATGATTGATCCGCCTCGAAAAGAAGTTATTGAAGCGATTAAAACATGTCACAATGCAGGAATTAAAACAATCATGATTACAGGCGATCATAAAATTACTGCCAAAGTAATTGCGACTGAATTAGGAATGTTTGTTGAAGGAGTTAATACGCACGAAGAATTATCAGAATCAATTGAGACTTTTAAAACAGAAAGAGTAGTAGGTAAGGAATTAGGTTTATTAAAAAAAGGCAACATTGTTATTACCGGAGAAGAATTGGATAAAATGAGTGATGAAGAATTACAAAAGGTAATTAATAAAACTACTGTTTTCGCCCGCGTATCACCAAGCGCTAAATTAAGAATTGTCAAAGTATTACAAGCGAATAATGAAGTTGTTGCCATGACGGGTGACGGAGTAAATGATGCACCTGCACTTAAGAGTGCAAACATTGGAATTGCAATGGGGTTATCAGGTACAGATGTAGCTAAAGATGCTTCTGATATGATTTTATTGGATGATAATTTTACTACTATTGAAGGAGCAATTTTTGAAGGTAGACGAATTTATCGTAATATTCAAAAAGTCATTCAATATTTAATTGCAGGTAATGTTGCTGAAATTTTAGTTGTGTTAGTAGTATTTATCGCAGGTGCTATTGCTATATCTATGGGGGCAAAACTTAATGGGAACAAAATGTTCCCTGATGTTTTAAATCCAATTCAACTTTTAGTTATTAATGTTTTAACAGAAACTATTCCTTGTATTGCCTTAGGATTAGATCCAGCTGAAAAGGATATTATGAAACGGCAGGCACAAGTAGTTCAAAATTTATTTGATAAAAAGTTATTAATGCGTATAGTTTGGCAAGGGGCGTATTTATTTTTACTTGGTTTGATAGCCTATTTATTAGGAAATTTTGCTTTAAAGAATCAGTTTGGGGGTGATGTCAAATACAACGGTATGACGATGGCTTTTTTGACAATTGCTATCTCACAAACTTTTCACTCTTTAAACATGCGTTCTAACACCATTTCCATTTTTTCTAAAGACAACCAAAAAAATTTATTACTCCCTTTGTTAATGAGTACATCGATTATTTTAATTGTAATTTTAGCAATGATTAGCATGTATGGACATGGCAATTCAATTTTGGGAATGAATCAGATGCAATGAGGTCCATGATTAATTACAATAGGGTTGGCAATTTCTATCGTTCCCGCAGTAGAGACTGCTAAAATTTTTCATATTAATTAATTTACACATTAGAATATACTAAGCATTTATAGTTTAAGGATATTGATCAATGGAACAACAAAAAAATTTATTAACAATTGAAGGCAAAGATAAGTTAGAAAAAGAATTACGAGATTTAATCGATACCAAGCGACCAGCTATTATTAAATCCATTCAAGAAGCACGCGAACAAGGTGATTTAAGCGAGAATGCGGATTATGACGCAGCTAAAAATAGACAAGCTGAAATTGAGAGCCGCATTAAAGAAATTCAAAATATTTTAGATCATGCAGAAATTATCACTGAAAGTACTAAAGATGATCGAAAAGTAAAAGTTGGTAGTAAAGTGACCATTCAAGATTTAAGCGAAGATGAAGAATATACCTATGAAATTGTTGGTGAAGTAGAAGCCAATCCTGATCAAAACAAAATATCTAATTTATCAGCTCTAGCCAAATCCATTTTAAATAAAACGATTGGCACCACAGTTGAAGTCCATGGTGTGGAAGAATCATATAAAGTTAAAATTAAAAAAATTGAAAACTAGTTAAAATTTATAGAGCTTCTTTCATGAATAAATATTTAAAACTAATAAGTAAAAATAATCATGGTATTTATAAAATGAGTAAAAAAGCCGTTTGGATTACTTGTGGCACAATTTTAGGTTTATTAATTATTTTAATGACGATTGCTGCTTTTTATGATTATCAAATTGATTGGATTCTAGCACGACCAGAGTTGCCAGACTCAGCGAGTGGGTTTGTTTATACTAATGATGTATTTGCGAGAATCATGGAAATAGTAGGTACCGGCCCTTGCATTTTAGCAACGGTGGTGGCTTTAATAATTTTTAATCAAAATGCCTATAAAATTAAATCTAGAATATGAACAGGGGTTGTACGTTATGGTACAATCATCATTGCTATAGGTTGAGTAGTTTATTCATGTTTCTTTCAATTTTTTCCGTTAATGATAGTATCTTTTGTAGGAGTGGCTCGTTATAGTCAAATTAGTCCATTAGATAGTTATGGCCAAATTAAAGATGCATTAACTTTTTGAACATTTATTGGATTAGGTTTAATATTTAGTATTTTGTTTATTGTTCCGACATGATTAATTTTAAGACGCATTAGTTTGCAAACGATGTCTGAACTATTGAGATATGCTTTTATTTTAACATCAGCTAGTGTAGTCGCTATTTTACTTGTGGAAATAGCCATTAAACCAACTTTACAAAGAGAACGTTTTCGTTTTTTAATGTCTAATGGTGTAGTTAATCCAACTGACATGTGAGTTGTACCAATTTGAACTTCACAAAAAGTGGTGTTATTAGATGGCTCTATAAAATGAATACCAATAAGTACATCATTTTATTTCAGCCCTTTAGAATTAGATACTAGTGGTAATATCATTGGTATTGGTGCCAATGATCCGAACGGAGGTTTCCACCCATGGTATGCTTTACCATACACGCCGTATGGTTATGGTGCAACCGGGAATTTACCTTTTATTAGTGAAGACGCTTCCAAATCTTTTCCTAGCGGTCATGAAACAATGGCTGCAGTAGGTTTTTATTCATTAGTGTCATTACCATTTACAGTGCGTTCGTTGAATACTAAAAAAATTCGTCGTACTTTATTCATTGTAGCAGTTTGTGGAGCTGGTTTAGTAGCGTTTGGTCGTTTATTAGCCGGAGCACATTACTTAAGTGATGTAACAATAGGTAGTTTAATTGCGATCAGTTTATTAATTATTTTTCATTGTAAATACTGTTATGGGTCCAAGCATTTAGATCTTTGAACTAATTTGAAAATTAATATACATCATTAAAAATATATATGTTACATACTATTTTAACTTCAACTACTTCACATTCAGTCAATTGATTTTTAATTATTGGATTGAGCATTCTTATTGCTTTACCACTCATTGCTTCAAGTATCATTATTCCTATTTTACTAGCTATACACAAACGTCAAAATAAACTAATTCAAAACCATGGGTCTAAAAGTAGCTATAAAAAAACAAGAAAGCGCCGCACACGAAAATAAGAATAATCATAATTTTATTGTATAACTTGAATGTGATAAAAATACGTTTTTTGACAACGATAGGATTAATATCAACCGGTTTAATTATTACTAGTTTTTTTTCAACTGGTTGTAGTAGTTCTGTCCATTCTGAATTATTTTTTAGTTCTACTGGTGATAAATTTTATGATGAAGTGACTAGTAAAGAATTTTATAAAAATTATGTTTCTAATAAAGGCAAACCACAAAATTATTCTAAAGAAAGAAGTAGTTCGCCAGATGTTTGTAAGAAAATTAATTCTTTGCTTAAACCGAAAGATATGATTTTTTTAATGGCTTATGACGTTCTTCAAATGTTTGATGATAACGAAGAAGATATTCGAAGTAATTGTGCCAATGTCACATTACATGTAGATAAATTTAATGACGAATCGTTTAGCATCTCACAATTTTGAACTGACAAGAGTTACCAATGATCTGGTTCGGCAGACTTAGGGGCGAATTGTGTTGCTTACACATTAAATGATACATGTATTAAAGTTAGCGAAGTGGGTGTAAATGTTCAAGACGGTAGTTGAAAAATTGTATTTTCACCTGTTACACCTGAACCAAAATTGGCCATTGTTCGTTATTCACTCCCTGGAAAAACATATCATACTCCAGATTATGGAGAAAGGTCTTTTTTTACTTGAACATTACCACTTTATGCTGCTGAAATGTTATTCCCAGGTTGGGAAATGCCAATAATTATTTAAGGTAAATAATTGTGAAAGGCAAGAAAAAAGCAATAATTTTGTTACCTCTAGTATCTACTACTATTGCTATTCCCTTTGTTTCCACTTCATGTATTTATCCTAACAAATTTCTAAATGTAGATGTAACTGACACCAATTTATTTTTTAGTTCCAATAATTGATTATTAAAAGATATAAATGGCAAAAAGGTGATGAGTACTTATCCTGGCGGTGCTTACATTAAGGTAGCTTTTGTTGGTAGCACTATTGGATTGGATGTCTATTGTACTTCTTCTTTCCCAAAACGCATTACATTTGCTTGTTATATTGATGGGAATGATACTCCAATTGTTAAATCTTTGTCTCAAGCTTTGGGTAATATTTTAATTTTTACTGATACGTTAGCAGAAAACCAAGTTCACACTGCTAAAATTTGCATTAGAACTATTAAACAAGAAAACTCTACACAAAATCGTTTTGTGTGGCCTGATGTAATTTTTGTGCAAAATATTTGCATTCAAAAAGACAAATCATTAATTGACCCAAAGAGTGAACAAAGTCATTATTTTGTCAAAGATAAGAATGTTTTAATTTATGGTGATGATTATCTTGAACCACAAACTGTTGGTTCTGATTTAGAAAGCAACGCTTTATTATGAGAACAATATGGTTATGAATATTCACTTATTGGTTGAACTGGTGCATTTGTCACAAGAATGAATGGTAATTTTCATGCACCACAATTTTATAATCCTAATGAACCCTTCAGTAAACAAACATTTTGGAATCAATACAATTTAATTGATTCCAGAATAGATAATGATCATAAATTTCTTATTAAACCAGATTTAATTATTGTAAATCTTGGTATGCAAGATGCTTTAAATAATGTATTCCCTAGTGAAATTGTAACAACGCTAACAAGTTGAATAGAATGCATGCTTTCAATTTATGAAGATGATACACCTCCCATTATGTTGCAAATGCCTTATTTTTTTGATAAACCTAACTATGCAAACTATCAACAAGCATATACCGATATGTATGAAACTCTTTATTCTAAAGATAACCTAAAATTATCTTTGATGGATTTAAGTCGTGGTGCCGATATAACAATTTTTTATCAATCGGATGATAAAATTCATCCAAATGTCTCTGGTTATAAAAGTCTAAGTCAACTAATGGAACTTGCTCTTACCCCAACTACACCTTTAGATTTTAATGTAACTAGTACAACTATTGGCGAGATAAATATTAGTTGTAATACACAAAAACAAAAATATCAAATTACACCGATTATTACTCATTATGAAGTGACATGAAAATCAAAAGACTCTCCTATTTGAGGCGGTTGGGTTTCATATGATTATGATCCAGTTTCTGCATCTTTTACGGGTAAGATATCTGGTTTGAATAGTGGAACAACATATCAAGTGAAAATGCGATCAGTTAATAATCTAATAAATGCTGTTTCAACCGAAACAGAAATAAAAGAAGTAATGGTCTCATAATATGAATAGTATATTTGATAGTCTAAATTATGGCAATTATGCATTGTTTGTGATTTTTGCTTGTATTATTACAATTGCTTCTTACACGATTTCGCACATTGTTGATGCAGCTGGAAAAAGAACTAGGTTTTCTGGTGTATTAATTGCTGGAACAATAGTGGCTTTTGTATCTTCAATGCCTGAATTCACTAGTTCATTAGTTGGCATTTTTACCACTAATAATCCTTCGGTTGCTTCAGGTAACTTATTAGGCGGAAATTTATTTCGGACAGCAATGTTAGGCTTGACATTAATTTTTTTCATTATTACTATCAAAAAAGCAAAAACTACCATTGTTCAGGTTAGCTTGACAATTTCACAAATTGCTATTTTTGCTACTTATTTTTTAATTATGTGATTAGCACGTAATCAATTTACTGAGAATATTATGACGATTATTTTTACTTGTATTTCGGTAAGTGTTTTATTAATTTATGTTTTGAATTTAGTCATTATGTTAAAAAAAGGTAAAAACGAAAAAAAAACCCAAACTGAAGAATTTGCTGATGATCATATTCAACGTAAAGGTATTCAGGCTATTTGTGTTTCGTTTTTTAATAAAATAAAATTATGAAAAATGGCTTTTATATTTGTAGGGTGTGCATTAGTTATTATTGGTGCCTCTATTTGTATTGCTATATCTACTAATTGAATATTAGTAAAATCTTGAGGTTGAACTGATGATAGCCCAAAAACTGGGTTTGGTTATTCTCTATTATTAGGAATTGTTACCTCAATTCCTGAAATTATCACTGTCATTGTTTTACTAAGACTTAAAAATATCAATGCTGCAATTAGTGATATTTTAGGCAGCAACATGTTTTCTTGTTTAATTTTATCAATTGTAGACTTAATTTATTGACATGGGAACGATACATTATTTGGTAAAAATAGTCAAGAGTCTTTAATGATTTCTTTTTGATGTTTTGTGGCGATGCTATTCGTGGGTTGTATTCTACTTATTAATTATTTATTTCGTAATAGTAAACACGGTAAACTATATTATGGATTAAATATTACGGCATTAAGTTTTGTGTTTATGACTTATTTATGTTATTTAATTTTGGCTTCATTAAATGTTAATATTTTTATACCGATTAATCCTGACCCGGGGCCTACATTAAATGCATCTATTAACGATTTATACAATTTTATTAATATTTTAAATATTCATTAAAATTCCATCATGGTATGAATATTTTTTTCATTTCTTTCTTT
>JAIRME010000008.1 GCA_031258945.1 Mycoplasmataceae bacterium
TTTATAATATTGTGGGAAAAATGTTGTTAAATTATGTGAATAAATATTGAATTTTAAATATTTTTTTAATATTCTACACATATTCCAACACCGTTAATATAATAATAATTAAATAAAAATAAACTAAAATAAACAATTCTCTTATGAAATTTAAAATTGAAAAACAAAATTTAATTAACTTATTAAAGTTACCTTCTTCTATTATTGATAACACAACAACTACTCCAGTATTAACAGGGTTGTTAGTAGAAATAAAAGATAAAAAAATGACAATTATTAGTTCAAATAATAATATTTCAATCAAATCTAGCACTGATAAACTATCAGTTGAAAAAGAAGGTAAAATCCTTATTCATGGTAAATTATTCTACAACATCATTAATAAACTAAAAGAAACTACGATTACTTTAGAAGTTGTAGATAATTCAATTATTAGAATTTCAACCCCTTCTTTTTCATCAGATTTAAATTTATTAGATAATTTTGGTTATCCATCTATTTCTTTTGACATTACTAGTCGTACTAAATGCACAATACCAAAAGATCATTTAAAAAATGTAATTTATAAATTAATTAATACAACTAATATCATGAACGATCGAACTACACCTTTAAATGGTATTTTATTTGATACCACAAGATTAGAAGGATTTATTGAAAGTGTTGGTACAGATGGACATCATTTATCTTATATAAAAACTCCTTACATAGGTGAAAAATTTAAAATTATTGTTGGTATTAATGCATTAAAAATTATTCAAGAACAAATATCTGATGAAAAAGAAATTAATTTTTATCTAAAAAATAATCAATTAATTGTGGAAATAGATAATATTTTATTCAATTGTAGGTTAATTGAAGGAGACTATCCTTCTGCTATTAAAGCGATTGAAACACAACAACAATTTCATTTTATAGTAAACAAACAAGAAATTTATAATGCCATTGAGAGAGGACTGGTATTAGCTAGTGCTGATAAAAAACCATCTATACTTTTTAATATTAATCCAGGTTTTTTAAAATTAACTTGTCGTAGCATTGAATATGGCAGTTCTTATGAAGAAGTACCTATTAAAGAATATAGTAGTAATAATATTAGTGTTTCATTTAATGTTAAATATATTTCCAATTTAATTAAAAATATAGAGAGTAACGAAATATTATTTGAATTTACAGAAAGTAATAAACATTTCTTTTTAAAAGATTCAAAAAATACCAATTATTTATCATTAATTTTACCAATTAGAATGATATAAAATGTTGTTAGTATTGAGATATATGGTGAAATATTAATGATTAAACATCATAAACACCCCAATTTAGCGAAATTTAATATAAATATATTGTTTTTTCATTTTTTTAAAAAATAAATCAAATCAAATGGAAAAATAATCTCTTTTTTATATTACTAATATAATACTTTACGTTTATTTAATATGGTCAAGGCAACTTTTATAACTATTAATAATAATCACATTACTTTAGGTCAATTTTTAAAATTATCTAAGATTATTATTAATGGTGGGCAAGCACGTAATTTTTTAATGACTAATAAAGTTTGAGTCAATAACACACTTGAACAAAGAAGAGGCAAAAAACTTTATAGTGGTGATATGATAACAATTACTAATAAACATTTTGTAATTCAAACACAAGGAATTTAAATATATGGTTAATAACAATCAAATACCCACACAAGGTTATGAAAAAATAAAGACTTTAAAAGGATTAGAACCCGTAAGAGTACGTCCTGGAATGTATATCGGTGATACTAATTCTAAAGGTTTGCATCATATGGTGTGAGAAATTGTAGACAACTCCATTGATGAAGCAATGGCAGGGTTTGCTTCCAGAGTAATAGTTACACTCACCCCACAAGGTACTGTGATTGTAGATGATGATGGTAGAGGAATTCCAGTAGGTATTCAAGAAAACGGATTATCAGGTGTGGAGACAGCTTTATGTGAATTACATGCTGGTGGTAAATTTGATAATGAAACATATAAAGTTTCGGGTGGATTACACGGAGTTGGTGCATCAGTGGTTAATGCATTAAGTTTGTGAATGAAAGTGTGGGTATGCCGCGAAGGTCAAATTCATTTCATTGAATTTGATAACAAAGATAAATATCATAATCCTAACAATGGGCACACGATAGAACCTTTAAAAATTATTGGGCCAGTTACTGATAAACAAACAGGCACTACAATTGAATTCTTTCCCGATTTTACAATTATGGAAAAAAATGTATTCGATCACGCTATCATTGCAGGACGATTACAACAATTGGCTTATTTAAATAAAGGAATTAAAATCATTTTTTTAGATCAAATTCAAAATACTAAAGACGAATGAATGTATGAAGGCGGTTTAAAACAATATATCGCCGATCTTAATAAAGATAAAGAAACATTGGTGCCTACAATTGTTTATGGCGAGCAAGAAAAAGCGGTGAAGGCACCAGCTGAAGGAAAAGACACAATGTACAACATTAAAGTAGAAGTAGCTTTTCAGTACAACAAAACATATGTACCATCTTCTTATTCTTTTTGTAACAATATCAATACAACCGAAGGTGGTACACATGAAGAAGGTTTTAAATTAGCTGTTACTAAAATCATTAATCGTTTTGCAATTGAAAAAAAATTTCTTAAAGAAACTGATGAAAAAATTACTAAAGATGATGTGCTAGAAGGGTTGACGGCTATTATTTCTATTAAACATCCTAATCCACAATATAAAGGGCAAACCAAAGGTGAATTAGGTAACACAGAAGTAAGACCGTTAGTAAATGATATTACTTCTAATATATTTGAAAAATATATGTTAGAAAATCCAGACGAAGCCAACATTATTATTAAAAAAGTAATGTTAGCGCAAGAAGCTAGACGTAAATCTCAAGAAGCACGCGAAGCTACTCGTCGTAAATCTCCTTTTGATTCTGGGTCGCTGCCTGGTAAATTAACAGATTGTGAATTTCGTGATAATACTGTAACAGAATTGTATATTGTGGAAGGGGATTCAGCAGGCGGTTCAGCCAAACAAGGACGAGCACACGAATATCAAGCAATTTTACCTTTAAAAGGAAAAATTTTAAATGTGGAAAAAGCTAAAACTAATAAGATTTTTGAAAACGATGAAATTATGGCTTTAATTACAGCAATTGGGGCAGGAGTCAATCCAGAATTTGATTTAACTAAAATTCGTTATGACAAAATTATTATTATGACTGATGCGGACGTGGATGGGGCACACATTCGTATTTTACTGTTAACTTTCTTTTTTCGCTATATGTTACCATTAATTGAACAAGGTCATATTTATGCTGCACAGCCACCATTATATAAATTCATAAGTGGTAAGGTTACTCAATATGCTTACACCGACCAAGAATTAGAAGATTTAAAGAAACAAATAGGTAATTCTAAATTTACTATTCAAAGATATAAAGGTTTAGGCGAAATGGACGCACAACAATTATGAGAAACCACCATGGATCCTGAGAATCGTATTTTACACCGTGTGTCAATTGATGATGCTATTAAGGCAGATCAAACATTTTCCTTTCTAATGGGTGATGATGTTCAACCACGCAAAGATTTCATTGCACAAAATGCTAAATATGTAAAAAACTTGGATATTTAATTTAAGGATATATATGGCTGACAAAAATATAACAATAGAAACAATCCGTGAGAATTTAAAAAAAACTAAATTAAATGATCGAGCAATTGTTAAAGAACTGGAAACATCATTTTTAGAATATGCAATGAGTGTTATTGTGGCGAGAGCATTACCAGATGCTCGTGATGGCTTTAAACCGGTGCACCGTAGAGTTTTATATGCAGCATATGCACTAGGGATGACAAGTGATAAACCACATAAAAAATCCGCTAGATTAGTAGGAGAAGTTATTGGTAAATATCATCCGCATGGAGATACAGCGGCATATGATACAATGGCACGATTAGCACAAGATTTTTCCATGCGCTATCCATTAATAGATGGGCATGGTAATTTTGGGTCTATTGGTGGTGATAGCCCAGCTGCCATGCGTTATACGGAAGCTAGACTTTCTAAATTAGCCGATACCATGATGGCCAACATTGAAAAGGACACAGTAGATTTTGTTGATAACTATGACGGTAGTGAAAGCGAACCAGTAGTGTTGCCAGCAACCTTTCCCAATATGTTAGGTAACGGATCTAGTGGTATCGCTGTAGGAATGGCTACTAATATTCCACCTCACAATTTAAGTGAATTAGTAGAAGCAATCCGCTTGGTAGCACACAACCCACATTGTTCTATTGATGAAATAAAAATGGTTTTAAAGGGGCCAGATTTTCCAACAGGTGCTGAAATCGTAGGTGGTAGTGGCATTGATGAATATTTTAGAACGGGCCGAGGGTCAGTTACTTTAAGAGCAAAATATTCTTATAAAACGCATTCCAATGGTAAATCCACCATTACAATCACTGAAATTCCTTATATGGTAACCACTGAAGCTTTAGAGAATAAAATTACAGATTTAGCTAATGCCGGTTCAATTGAAGGAATTGCCAACATTGGTGGTGGGCCCACCAGAGACGGACTGCGTTTTATCATTGAAACAAAAAAAGATATTGTGCCAGAAGTGCTAATGAATCAATTATTTAAAGCCACACAGTTACAGACTAATTTTAGTGTCAATATGTTGGCTCTTGTTAACGGAGAGCCTAAAATATTAGATATCAAAAAAGCTATTCAAATTTACATTGATCATCAAGTTAATGTATTAACTCGTAAGCTGAAATTTGATTTAAAAAAAGCTAAAGAACGTGAGCATATTTTAGAAGGGCTACATGTTGCTGTTAGTCATATTGATGAAGTTATTGCTACCATCCGTAAGTCTAAAAGTAATGATGAAACTATTCAAGGTTTAATGACAAAATTTAAATTAACTGAACTCCAAGCCAAAGCTATTTCTGACATGCGCTTAGGTGCATTAAATGGATTAGGGCGTCAAAAAATCGAAGAAGAATTAACACAACTAAAAACGGCAATTATTGAGATTAATAAAATTTTAGAAAGTTATGAACGTAAAATTCAATTAATCGAGGAAGAATTAAATACATTAGTAAAACGTTTTGGTGATGAACGTAAAACAGTTATTGATGTTTCGGCGATAGCTGATATTGATGACGAAGATTTAATACCAGTAGAAGACATTATTGTTACTATGTCTTCACGTGGTTATTTAAAACGTTTACCCATCGATACTTATCGTGTGCAACGGAGGGGAGGAGTAGGTGTTATTGGACTACAAACCCATGAAGATGATGATGTCGAAAAAATTATTGCGGCTTCTACACACACCGATTTATTATTTTTTACAGATGCTGGGAAAGTGTATCGGATTAGAGGACATCAAGTACCGTTAGGTAGTCGCCAATCTAAAGGGATACCAGCTGTTAATATTATTAATATTGAGAAAGGTGAAAAAATTTTATCTATTTTAACAGTAGACGATTATCAAAATGCGGCTTTATTTTTTACTACAATAAAAGGAATTAGTAAAAAGACAAACTTAATTGAATTTGAACGCATTAATCGGTCTGGTAAAATTGCTATCACTCTAAAGGAAGGCGACAAATTATTTAAAGTTATCAAAATTAAAGAAACACAAGAAATTTATATTGGTGCATCCAATGGTAACATGGTACGTTTTAACGAAAACCAAGTACGCTCTATGGGTAGAAATGCTGCTGGAGTTCACGGAATTAATCTAGATGGGAAAGATGTTGTAGTGGGGCTATCTAACTCAGCAGATGGTAATTTAATTTTTTCAGTGGGTGCTAAAGGAGTGGGAAAACTAACACCAGTAGAAGAATATCGTTTGACTAAACGTAATGCTAAAGGTGTTCGCACTCTAAAAGTGACACCAAAGACTGGTAAATTAATTTATGTAGGTGCGGTGAAAGGTGATGAAGATGCAATTATGATTACTTCAACTGGCAAAGTTATTCGTTTCTCTTTAACTACAGTTAGTCAAATTGGACGTAGCACATCTGGAGTTAAATTAATGAATGTAGAAGAAGGCGAAAAAGTTCAATCAATTACTATATTTGTTGCCGATAATAGTAGCGGTAGTTTAGTTCAAGCACCATTGGACACTGACCTAATTGAAAATGAAGAACAATTAAAACAACAAGATGAAGGAGAAAATAAAAATGAAAAAATTAATTAATAAGGTTGAAAATATCGTAGAAGAAATGGTACAAGGGATTGTGGATTCCGCTCCCGATAAATTAGCAAAAGTTGACAACTATAATGTAATTTATTCCAAGACTTTTAATAAAAATAATGTGGCATTAATATCTGGTGGTGGTAGCGGGCATGAACCAGCACATGCTGGCTATGTGGGAGACGGAATGTTGACAGCTGCAGTAGCTGGTTCGATTTTCACTTCGCCCACACCAGATATGGTACAAGCTGCAATTAACGCATGTGATTCACAGAAAGGAACATTGCTTATTATTAAAAATTATACGGGTGATGTTATGAATTTTCAAATGGCAGCCGATATGGCAAAAATGGAAAATAAAAATGTAGATTATGTGATTGTAGCTGATGATGTCTCATTGATTCACAATAAAGCCGACACAGGTATGCGCGGGATTGCTGGGACTGTTTTAGTACATAAAGTAACTGGTGCCAAAGCACAAACGGGAGCTTCGTTAGCGGAAGTGAAAGCAGTAGCTGAAAAAGCCATTAAGAATGTTGGCACTTATGGTTTAGGATTAGATGCTTGTATTGTACCGGCTATTGGACACAAGGGTTTTACTTTGGCTGATGATGAAGTAGAAATGGGATTAGGAATCCACGGTGAGCCTGGTGTAAAAAAAGTTAAAATCCAGCCCGTAGATACTTTCGTTACTGAAATGACTGAAGCTATTATTGAACATTTAAAAATTCAAGCAAATGATAAGGTAGCAGTATTAGTTAATGGTTTAGGGGCGACACCCACCATGGAGTTGTATATTGCCAATCGTAAAATTCATGAAATATTGAAAACTAAAAATATTAACATAGTGTCTAATTTTGTGGGCAACTACATGACAGCGATTGACATGCCTGGTATGTCCATTTCTTTAATGAAACTAGATGATGAATTAATTGAATTAATTAAAGCTTCGTCTGATACACTAGCATTTAAAGTGTAGGAGTAACAAGCATGACGATTGGAATCATATCAAATACCAAGTTCAAAAATTATTTAGAAGAAATACAAAAATATATTACTAGTTTAAAACACAAATGTTTAGTCTTAAATGGAGGAAAAAACTTTATTGATGATTGCGAATTATTAGTACGGGCTATCCAAAAAGGCAAAGTAACCAGAGGTATTACGATTGATGATTATGGTACAGTTCCTTTTATGTATATAGCTAAGACTTCTGGTATTGTAGTGGCA
Organism: Mycoplasmataceae bacterium; assembly: GCA_031258945.1. Taxonomy (GTDB): domain Bacteria; phylum Bacillota_I; class Bacilli_A; order Mycoplasmatales; family Mycoplasmoidaceae; genus Malacoplasma_A. Next base: position 7,454 of record JAIRME010000008.1, read on the forward strand.
CAAATTGCTGATGAACATTCGGCTCATATGACTTGTGCACATAATAATGCTACAGTTTTATCTTTTGGTGGCGAAATTTCTACTTTACACCAAATGAAAAATATGATTAATGCTTTTATTAATTCTGTATATGAAGGTGAGCGTCACAAAGTACGCATTGAAATGTTGGATATTTTAATGGAGAATCAATAATATGAAAATTGCAATTGGATGTGATCATATTGTTACACATGCAAAAAATTATCTTATAGGGTATTTGACCAAAAAAGGACATAAACTAATTGATTGTGGTACATATGACGATACACGCACACACTATGATATTTATGGTTTTGAGGTAGCACGACAAGTAGTGACTAAACATGCTGACATAGGTATTGTCATTTGTGGCACGGGGGTTGGAATTACCAATGCTGCTCAAAAGACAAAAGGTACAAGGGTTTGCTTAACGCGCGATGTAGAAGTAGCACGTAAATCACGTGAATTGTACAATTGTAACATATTGGGCATGGGAGGCAATATTGTAGGGATAGGTTTAATGGAAGCCATCATTGATGCATTTATCGGTGCTAAATACAAAGGTGGTAACAAAGCAATCATTAAGACAATAGATGCAAGGATTGTAAAACCAAATTATGATATTCACCAGTTTGATATAGCCATCCGAAACTGGGAAAAGGGCATGTACACAAATGGGGTCAAACAAGCTAAAGTTCCGTTACCTAAAACTTGAAAATAACGATGGCAATTGTTAACATAACACAAATGCTGAATAGAGCACTCAAAAATCATTATGCAATACTACATGCTAATGTTATTAATTATGACATGGCTAAAACTGTTATGTTAACAGCACAAGAAAATAAATCACCTATTATTGTAGCTATATCTGAAAAGGCTTTAAAAGGGTTTGCTAATGCTCATGATTTTGTGCAATTAATTCATCATATAGTGAAACAATATAGAATAACTGTTCCAATTGCCATTCATTTAGATCATGGCGAATATAAAACAGTTTTGGCAGCTATTGAAGCTGGTTTTACATCGGTTATGTATGACGGTAGTAAACTACCACTACAAATAAATTTACGTAATACACGTAAGATAGTAACTTTAGCCCATGCTAAAAAAATTAGTGTGGAGTGTGAAGTCGGCACGGTGCCTGGTAAATTAGAAGATAACGGTGTTCAAGGGCAATTAGCTAGTTTAGAAGAATGTAAATTAATGGCAGAAACTGGGATTGATGCGTTAGCGGCTGGTATCGGTAATTTACACGGTAATTATCCGCACGATTGGCAAGGTTTGGATTTAACACGTTTAAAAGAAATTCATCAAACATTACCCAATATACCGTTAGTTTTACATGGTGGTAGTGGTATACCAGATAAACAAATTAAAAAAGCTATTCAACTAGGTGTGTGCAAATTTAATGTGGGAACAGAATTATTAACTGCTTTTAGTAATGCATTGGCTTATTATTTCATTGAAGGTGGTTATAAATCTAAGCACGGTTATGATCCCCGTAATTATATTCCGCAAGGTTTAAGCAAAACAAAAGATGTCATTACTAAAAAATTAAAATTTTTAGGTTCTTATAATAAAGCAAAATAAAGGAGTTATTTATGAAAATATTGGCGATGGATATGGGAGGTACATTTATCAAATGGGCATTGTTTGATCAAAAGAATTTTAAAATTATCAAAAAAGGTAGATATGAAACACATGCACAGCATCACTCTGGATTAGAAATCGTTTGAAGTATGGCTCAATTTGCTTCTGACATGAAAAAGAAATATAAAGACATTCATTGTGTATGTTCTACCATGGTGGGGATTATTGATACTGATAAATATGTTGTATTATCGCCCAACCATACCCTTAAAGGATATGAAGGTATGCACATTAAACAAGAGTTTAACAAATATTGTAAGTTACCGCTATATGTAATGAATGATGTGAAAGCTGCTGCACAAGGTGAATTAAAATTTGGTAGTTTAAAAAAGACTAAAAAAATTAATGCAATTGTAATGGCAATTGGTACAGGCATTGCTGGATGTCCAATTATTGAAGGCAAAATCTATATGGGAGCAACTTATGCTTCAGGTGAATGCGGGCAAATGTTGGTTAACAATCATTTATATGAAATGCACTATAGTGTGCCCTCTTTAATTATTCGTTGTGAGAGAGCATATGGTAAAAAACTAACGGGCGAAGAATGTTTATCACTAGCTAAGACCAATGTTGGTATTAGACATGAAGTGAATCGTTGATTTGATGGGCTTATTAAAGGTATTATGAATTATGTTTATTTGTTTAACCCCTCCTATGTTATATTGGGTGGGAAAATTACAGAGGATAAGCACTTTGATGTGCATACATTGAAACAAAATATGATGAAATTAGCCAAAAAACCAATTTCTTCTTTTGAACATGTTAAAATAGTCAAGGCACAATTAGGTAATGATGCTGCACTTTATGGTGTGGCTAGTTTAGCTTTAAAATAAAAAACTCGTTTCAAATTATTGTGTTAGAGCATATTTTCTTTTGTTTTTATAATTCATATTGCACCAGCCTTTTTGGTGTAAAACAGTCTATTAAGTTAGGCTGTTTTTTAAATTATCAAAATATTATTAGTTTGTCGGTTAATTAATTTTTAATCCATTTTCGGGATTTTGGGTCACCATGTAGGGTATATCACAAAAATAGTTTATAATTTAAAAAGTTACAACGGGAGTTGAAATTATGATTCAAATTACTGTAAAAATTAATGAAAATAAAATTGCTGGTGAATTTACTGATGCAGACATGGCTAAACAATTTATTGATAAAGTTGTTGGTTTAAAGAACGAACGACAACTAGATAAATTAGATTTTGCTATACAAAGAGCTAAACTTATTGATAAATCCAAAGCTATTTCTTTGAAAGAAGTACAAAAACTTATTAATGCCTAAAATTTATACTTTCATATATACACCCGATTTTGATAAGGATATTGAAATATGAAAATCG
>JAIRME010000040.1 GCA_031258945.1 Mycoplasmataceae bacterium
TGCTTTTTATGGGTGTAATATCACGGATGTTAGTATTGATTCTTCTAATCCTTATTTTGGTTTAGCTACTAATGTAGGTGCTGCACATGTGGTAGTGGAAAAAAAAGAAGGGGAATGTATAAAAGATTACTCTCATGGCGATGTTATTGGAAGTTTAGCATTTGGTCAACTTACAATTCCTAATTTAGTGGCATCGATTGGGAGTTATGCTTTTTATGAGTGTAGTGGGTTGGTTGGAACTTTAACTATCCCTAATTTAGTGGCATCGATTGGGAGTTATGTTTTTAGTGGGTGTAATTTTACATCTATTGACATGCGAAGCTTCCCTTCAAACGGTTATTTAAATCATGATTGATCATATAGGTGCACTAATGTGCAAACTTTCTATGCACCTAGTAGCATGGAATGAAATGATAATGACGATGGATGGGATCAAATGGGTACAAATAATGCACAATTTATCGCTAGTTTACCAGACACCGGCAATGCAAATACATGATTCGTTAATAATGTTCAAAAAAATAATTATGGACAAAATTGAACATTCTCCTGAGCTTTGGTTTAATCAATAATTGTGAAGTAAAGGATAAAGTTAATATCTAATCTGTATAATTAGAGCATGAAAAAATTTGCTTTTGGTATCCTACATTTTCTTGGGTTACCTTTTGTTTGCTTAGCATTTATTATCGGCATTCTCAGATTGAAAGGTAAAGCAAAAAGATACCAAAAAATGGGAGATGCCTATTTACCAGTTGATCGTTATAGAACAGTTTACAAACTATGTAAAAAACTTTTATACATTAAACATATAAAAATAGAAATTAAAGATTTTGATAAAATTCCTAAAAAACCAGTTTTATTTGTGCTGAACCATAAATCACAGATCGATCCAATTGTGTTAATTAAAGTTTTGTTTGAACAAGCTGGTTTACCATACTTTAGTATGGTAAGCAAAATTGAAAACACGAATTCCAAAATTGTTAATGCAGCAATGCAATTGATTGATACCATTTATGTTGATCGCGGAAATTTACGTCAACAATTTGAAGCTTATGAAGAACAAATTAGAACTATTAATGCAGGGCGAAGCATTGTTATTTTTGCTGAAGGCACTAGAATTTATCAACATGAAATCGGTGAAATGAAATCAGCCGCCTTTAAAGTTTCACAAAAAACTTATATTCCCATTATTCCCATCGTTATTTATGGTTCTAGTGGCTTAATGGATAGTAATAAACAATATAAAAATCATAATAAGAAAATTTATATAGAAGTTTTAGATGTAATTAATCATCATACTTTTGTTAACATGAAAGATGAATATGTTAGCGAATGAATTCGTAATGCAATTGCTTCCCGTTATAATGAAATGCATAAACTATCACAGGAACATAAACCCATTTTTTAGAAAGGATGTAAGGTGAAGCAATACTTAGAACTATTACAACATATACTTACCAAGGGTGAAAAACGACATAATCGTACAGGAGTAGATACCATTTCTACTTTTGGTTATCAAAATCGTTATGACATTAGCGAATATTTCCCATTATTAACTACAAAAAAAGTGTTTTATAAATCTATGATTCATGAGTTACTTTGGTTTATTCGGGGCGATACCAATATTAAATATTTGGTAGATCATAATTGTAACATCTGAAATGAATGACCTTATGAAACTTTTAAGAAATCTTTAGATTTTAAAGGTGAAACATTGCATGAATTTATTACAAAAATTAAAACCGATGGTGATTTTGCCAAAAAACATGGTGATTTAGGCCCAGTTTATGGTAAACAATGACGTAATTTTTTAGGTGTTGATCAATTACAAAAAGTGATTGATCAAATCAAAACCAATCCTAATTCACGAAGATTGATCGTATGTGCTTGAAATCCAACTGAAGTAGACCAAATGGCACTACCACCTTGTCACTCGCTTTTTCAATTTTATGTGGATAAACACGGGGGTTTATCGTGCGAACTATATCAACGAAGTGCTGATGCTTTTCTCGGTGTACCATTCAACATCGGTTCATATTCCTTATTGGTTTATATTATTGCTGCGATCACTAATTTAAAACCTAACGAATTTATCCACACATTTGGTGATTTGCACATCTATGTTAATCATTTAGAACAAGTGAATGAACAACTGACACGTATACCTGGACGTCTCCCTAAACTAAAAATTAAACGTATTCCACAAAACATTGCTGAATTTACAATTGACGATTTTGAGATAATAGATTACAATCCACAAGGAGTAATTAAAGCGGAGGTCGCAATTTAAAATATGATTAGTTTGATATGAGCACAAGATTTAAACAAAGGTATTGGCATTGATAATTTATTACCATGGAATATTAAAGAAGAAATGGAACATTTTCGTAATATCACTCGTAATCAAATTGTGGTAATGGGGCAAAAAACTTTTGAATCCATCAGTAAACCATTAATAAACCGATTAAATATTGTTATTTCAGATGATCCTAGTTTTAAGACTGACGGAGTTATTGTTTACCACCAAATTCAAAAATTGATTGATGATTACAAAAATAAACACATTTATATTATTGGTGGTAAAACAATTTATGAATTATTCGCTCCAATTGCTGATGAATTAATTGTATCTAAGATCAAAAAGACATACAATTGTAATCGACATTTAAATATTGATTTTAACCAATTCCATATGACTAAATCAGAGAATCACCCTGATTTTACTGCAGAATGATGACAACGTAAACAATAATCATGGAACAACAAATAGCTACTCTCAATCTTAAACTAAACGCCTTTGATGGCCCTATTGATTTATTAGAATCATTGATTCGCGAACATAAAATGGATATATTAAACTTAGATGTAGCTGCATTAGCAGCACAATATCTAAAATTCATTAAAAAGCATATTAATGATATTTCAATTGACGATGCCAGTGAATATTTATCTATGGCTACTTACTTATTGGAACTAAAATCAAAGAAAGTATTACCAATTGAAAATTTAACAACTGGTAATTCTAACTTTGAATTGGAGCGTGATCGATTAGTACATCGTATTATTGAATATCGTAAGTATAAGAATGCTATTCCTCAATTATTGACTAATCAAAATAAACGATTAGAAATGTATGCCAAACAAGCTGATGATCTAGAAGCTTATGCTCCAACTGAAAGCATAATTGAAGAATTACCAACCTCCATTGAACCTTCACGTTTAATGAAAGCAATGGAAATTGCCTTTGAAAAATGAAAGTTAGCTTTGTTCACTCACCGGAAGATATTGGTACAAGAATTGTCAGTTGATGATATCGAAAAAGAAATTATTAATTACTTAAATTCTCATAATTTTGATCAAATATCTTTTAGCGATTATTTAAAGGAAGTGGATGAATTAAAATTGAGTCAACAATACATTGTTACTTGCTTTTCAGCATTATTAGAATTAGTTAAATATCGTAAAATTAATTTAAAACAAATGAATATGGATGATGATATTTTTATTTCCAAAAATTTACAAAAAGATGAAATGCAAGATTCATTAATTAAATAGGAGTACATGATGAACATTAAATCAATAATCGAAGGAATACTTTATGTGAGTGGCAACGATGGTATAGATGTTAACGATATTAAAAAAGTAGTTAATTTACCTGTAGATGATATTCGTAAAGTGATTAAAGAAATGAAAGATAGTTATGATAATAATCCTGACTGTGGCTTCATTATTAAACCATATGGTTCACATTATTATTTGTTAACCAAACCAGAGAACAAAGAATTCATTAGTAAACTAATTGATGTTCGTTTAAAAAATCCATTAACTCCAGCTGTCATGGAAACGTTGGCAATTATTGCTTATAACAATCCTTGTACTGGTGTAAAGGTTGATGAAATTAGAGGCACATCAAGTGATAATGCTTTAAAACGTTTAGAGGCATTGGAGTTAATCAAAAATATTGGTCGAGCCAATACTCCAGGTCGCCCTTACATTTATGAAATTACCCAAAAATTCTTTAATCTATTTGGGATTAAATCATTAAATGATTTACCAAAAATTAATCAAGACACAAACGATATTGAAAATTTAGATTTCTTTAATGCCAATCGTTTTGACGAAGAAAAATAATTATTCTAAATCCATTCCGAAAGCAAAATAATTTGGTCCTACATGAGCAGTAATTACACTTGGTAAGTCTACATGTTCCATTTTAATTTTAGGATATATCGTTTTTAGAATATTTAAGTATTGATTCACATCAAATTTCTTATTAGCTTTGCTATTAGTGAAAACCACAAAACGTCGAATGTGGTTATGATTAAGAGGGATTAAACTAGTCAGTGCATCTTTGCTACGTTTTATCACTTCTTCTGGTTTATTTGCTTTATCACGGAATAATAAACCTGCTTTGTCTAGAGTGATAATTAACTTTAAACCAAATAACTTAATTAAAACCGATTTGAAATTACTTACTCTTCCACCTTTTTTAAGTTGTGATACATCAGGCACGACTAAGACGGCGGCACGTTTATTTTTAACATTAGCTAAATAATTTGTAATATATGTGTCGTCTAATTTATTTTCACGATTGGCTTTTAATAAATCGCTAATCGTTCACTCCGACAGACGCCCTACCATAGTTTGATCATAAACTTTTAACATTTGGTAATCGTTTTCCAATACTTTTCATGTGTTATACGTACCTGAAATTGTACTAGGAATAGTAAAAGCATAGATGTGCTCATATTCATTAGCGAGTTTATCAATCATTTTAATGACACTACCTAAAATTGGTTGTGATGTCTTAATGTCAATATCATTAGCAATCTTTTCACAAATTTGATCATTAAAAATACTAACCTGATCTAAATATGAAATAGTTTTAATTTTACTAGTTTCAATAATTTCCATTGGGACTACATAGACATCAGGATATTGGTTTTCTTTAACCCCAAATGATGAATCAAGTAAAATAGCATTTTTTTTCATGAACAAATTATATAAAACATAAAGATTTTCGTGGATAATATACTACAAATGATGTCGATGCGAGAGAGAGAGAGAGAGCACTGACAGTGTAGCTTCTTTGTTTTACTTTAAGCAAGATATTAGTACATGCCAATATCTTGCTTTTTTTGTATTACATCTAAATACACAAAAATAGGAGAATAAAAAGTATGAAGCAAAATAAAGGATATAAAAGTTGGTTGAAAAGACGTAAAACTAGAATTGTTGCAAGTATATTAGGTTGTATTGCCATTGCTTCAGGGGTTAGTTTTGGGATCGGTTATGCTATTTGACATAACAATGGTGAAAAGCAAACACCATTGTTTGATTTTGAATTTAAAGATGGTTATCCCACTCAGTTAAAAAAAGGTACAGACGATAATTCCACTATTATCATTTTAAGATTAAACGGAAAAGCTAGTGATGATTTAAAATTAGAAAAAGATCCAGATGAAATAAGAAACCCATTAACCCACTTAATGATTGATATTAAACAATTAGACGATGGTATTGGAGAGTGAGAAGTTG
>JAIRME010000010.1 GCA_031258945.1 Mycoplasmataceae bacterium
TCATTCATTCATTTTATCAAGAAACATATTCTCCCTTCCAAATTCTGAATTGCTGGAATACATATTAGCAAAATATATTTCTCCTCTATTTCAAGTGTAAGGATAATTATCGTAATCGGAAATTGGTGTTGATCATGTATTAAAGTTTCCAATTCCATGGATTGAAAAACTTGTGCATATACCTGCTCTAGCTACTCCTTGCCCATCATCAATGCTTCCTATCAATGATTCTCCTAGACTGTTAGGTGTATTTTTCAATCAATAACATAATCCTAATACTATGTCTCAATAATATAGTTCATTAGTAATATCCACATCATCATTTTCTAGAGTATATAAAAGACCGGCATTATCATTGTTAATATTACTTGTAATATCAAATCAATCTGCCATAGTCATAACACCATCTGCTCACCCAATTTTGCTATTCAAATCAACATTTAAACTTTCAAGTTTATTTCGAGCTTCTGCAATAACAACATCAACATTGCTTGAGTCTACGTATAGATCATTTTCTTGCTTATCATCATAAGGTAGATTTACTCAATTTACATCTACTGACGAATCTTCATAAAAAAGTCCACCTTGTGGATTAGTAATCGTGCAAGTACGATGTTCTTGATCTATGTCAAAAGTAGCTCCATCAAGAATGGAACTTCATACTCAAGAAATTGTTAGTGGGATTTGTGTTTCATTTTCAGGATCATTTAATCTGATTCCATCAATAATATCTTGTTTGGTTACATTGCCATCGTCTCAATCAATGCTTGAGGTATTAGCAGTTTTTAAATTATGAAAATCAATGGCTTCATCTAATGAATATTCACCGATGGGAATTAAAAAATAAAATTTGATGCTACCTTTATATTTTGAATCACCAATATTTGCTTCAATCACTCCTCCATAGACATTAGTCAATTTAATACTGCAAGCTGCTTTTAATTCAGTTTGAGCATCAGCATCTATTTGTGGGTTAGCAATAAAAAACTTAGTCCAAAGCGCTTCAGTTTCATGCTCATTATGTAGTAAATTACCGATATACGGATTACCATAAGTCATAAAAGAATTTATATCAATTTTGAACGTATAGGATATTGTAATGTCATTGCTATTAAATCATCCATAATCATTGGATTTCATTGAAATATGTGCAATTTTATGTTGATTGTCTGGCCCAGGATCTGTTGAAGTATTAGAATTATGTTGTATATATTGCACTGTGGTTAGATTCTTAATGGTGTTTGGATTAGAATTCATGATTTCTTCAAAAAGTTCTGTTAGATCATTGTCTTCCAAACTATCGTTTAATGAAGTATTTAAAATAAGAGTATTAATATCCACATTCAGTACTATAAAAGTTACATGCAATGGATTTTTAAATGTTTTATCGTCTTGATTGAGAACTAATCTAACACCAGTTACATCCTTAGTATTTACATCAAAGTGACAATGACTCTTAATTTTATTTTGTAATTTTTTTGATACTTTATTTAGTTCAAATAATTTATTGAATAATGTATCATCATTGTTGTTTGGTACACCTTTTAAATCAGTAATTTTAAATATGTAAGATAAATCAGTTTCATTATCTAAAGTATTGTCATGATTATTTGCTCAAATCGCATATCCTATGCTCACTCCCGTACCGCAAGTTAATGTGGCTATAGAAGCAACAATTAATGCCCTTTTAGATTTACGTTTCTTTTTTCATGCTTGGTATTCTTTATTATTTACATTTATCATATTCTCCACTCCGGTTTATAAAGTAATAAAAACAAGTCCTTTAGCTAAAGCATAAGGTCTTGTTATGGTTAGAGACAAACGATATTTAGTACTTACCGTACTATTACATTTATCCCCCCCCTATTTATCTTCATATGCTTCATTATACAATAGGGGGGGGGGTATCTTAGTCATAAAATATTTTTTAATAGGACATTTAATATCCTACTTTAACTACCGTTATAATCTTTGTCTATGTTTGATTTTGATATTATTGTTGTCGGTGCTGGGCACGCTGGATTAGAAGCAGCATTTGCTTGTAGCCATAAAGGTTATAAGGTAGCTTTAATCACATTATCAAAAGAATCGATCGCTCTTGTTCCATGTAGCCCATCTATTGGTGGGCCAGCCAAAGGAATTGTAACACGTGAAATTGATGTACTAGGCGGTATGCAAGCTAAAGCAACTAATGCTTGTCAGTTGCAAATTAAATTATTGAATGGTTCGAAAGGTGCTGGTGTATGAGCGTTAAGAGCACAGATTGATAAATTGAAATACCAAGAATGATTTAATAGTGAAATAAAAAAAGATAAAAACATCACATTAATCGTTGATGAAGTAGAGTCTTTAATTATCAATAATAATAGAGTTCTAGGAATCAGAACTCAAACAAATAAAAATATTAAAGCACGAAAAACTATTATTACTAGTGGAACTTATTTAAATGCAATAACACATATTGGTAACCAAGTTAAAAAAGAAGGCCCACAGTCATTGAAACGAAGCGAAAAATTATCCTCTTATTTAAATTCAATTGGATTTGAATTAATTCGTTTAAAAACCGGTACACCACCAAGAATTGATTCAACTTCCGTAAATTTTAAAAAAATTAAAATAGAAACAGGTAGTAAGCAAAAATTGAATTTTGTTCATTTTAATCCATCATATTTGCCTTTTTGCAAACAAGTTTTATGTCACTTAACATATACAAATAAAAAAACTCATCAAATTATTAATAAAAATATTCATTTATCTGCTATGTATTCAGGGCAAATCAAAGGAATTGGTCCAAGATATTGCCCTAGCATTGAAGATAAAATCATTAGATTTAATGATAAGCCACGACACCAAGTTTTTATAGAACCAGAATCATTAAAACTAAATACCATGTATTTGCAAGGTTTATCTACATCACTTCCAGAAAATGTGCAAGAGAAATTCATTAGATCAATTAAGGGTTTAGAAAAAGCTAAAATAATTAAATATGGCTATGCCATAGAATACGATGCTATTAATCCTATTCAATTATGACCAACATTGGAATCTAAATCTTTACATAATTTATATTTTGCAGGCCAAGTTAATGGAACTAGCGGTTACGAAGAAGCCGCATGTCAAGGATTAATGGCAGGAATTAATGCTGCTTTATCAATCGAAAGAAAAACACCACTAATCCTTAAACGAAACGAAGCTTACATTGGTGTATTGATTGATGACTTAGTCACAAAGGGTATCACCGATCCTTACCGTTTATTAACAAGTCGTGCAGAATATCGTTTATTGCTTAGAAATGATAATGCTGATGACCGTTTGATTAAATACGGATACGATATAGGTTTAATTAAAAAAGAATATTATCGAAAATATTTACAACAGCATAAATTAATTAATCGTACAATTCAATATTTAAAAAATACTACATTGAAAACGCAATCCAAATCAAGAATGAAGTATGATAGCTCTACTCATAATCTTTACGATTTATTAAAAAGACCTAATGTCAAAATACAACAATTACTAAAAACAAGTAAATTAACAAATGAATCTTTAAATAAAATTGAAATATTAATAAAATTTGATGGTTACATTAAACACCAACAAAAGTCCATTGAGCGTTTCCAAAAATATGATGATGTTTGTTTGAAAAAGATTAATGACTATCATCAACTTAAAAATTTATCTTTAGAGGCCAAAGATAAATTAAATAAAATCAAACCATTAACACTAGGCCAAGCAAAAAGAATTAGTGGTATTAATTTAACAGATTTAATGATAATTAAATACTATATTGATAATCATGAATAATATTGACTTTGCTATAAATTTAAAAAAAATATTTCCCAAAATTCCCGATGATTTTTTTGCACAAATAAATAGATACAAACTTTTTTTACAAAAATACAATCAGAAAACCAATTTGACTCGTTTAGCAGATGAAAATAAAATCTACAGCGAATATTTTTATGAATCTATCGTACCTTACAAAGACTTTGATTTCGTCAAAATTCAATCATTATTAGACATTGGCAGTGGTTCCGGTATTCCCGGCATAGTATTAAAATTGTTGTATCCATATATTCAATTAACCATCATTGAATCAAATAATAAAAAAGTTACCTTTCTAAAAGAGTTGTGCTATCATTTGAAAATTAAAGCTACTGTTCTCAATCAGCGTGCTGAAAATATTCAAAATAAACAACGCGAGCAATTTGACATAGTGACTTGTAGGGCGGTTGCGTCTTTACCTATTATTGTTGAACTTTCTTTACCATACTTAAAAGTAAATGGTTTATTGATTGCTCCAAAATCTCAAAAATGAATAGATGAAATGAGTGCATCAAAAAATATTATTCCAGCTGTAGGTGGAAAAGCTTTACCAACTTATCAATTCACATCAATTAATCATAAATTTCATGCAGTTATTTTTATCCAAAAGTCTAAAAAAACTAATCATTATTACCCTAGATCATGAAATTTAATTGTAAAGGATGGAAAATAATGGCTTGTATCATTTCGCTTATTGGTAATGATATTAAAACTGGTAAAACTACCATTTCATTCAACTTATCCATTCTTCTATCTAAAAAAAACAAAAAAATATTATTAATTCACCAAGAACATACACCACCATACCTAAATCCCTTGATTAATCAGGTTAAAACTACTAATAAAAATATTATTTCACCATTTGTTCTCTTAGAATATGACAAACATTTAAGTATTTTACTTTTTTCTAATGGTAAAGTTAACACGTCTAAATATGACTATGCAAAATTATTTCCCAAACAACTAGAATTATTAAACTCCAAATTTGATTACATTATCATTGACACTAATTATGTTTGAAATTTTTTAACTAGTTTAGCTTTAGCAAATTCCAAGAAAATAATTGGTATTTATGATAGCAATAATTTTAATGCTTCTCAATTGCAAAAAATGTTATCACTTGTCCGTAAAAACCAAACAAATAATCAAAATTTAAAATTATCAATGTTCATCCTAAATAGTTATGATCCTACTATTCACATGAATTCTTTATTAGATATTACTAAAATGATTGGCGATAACTATTTGTTCATTACTTTACCATATCGTGAAGAATTGCAGAAAATTAATAATCAATCCATTAAATTTATAAAAAATAACAAATGAGATGATTATGTTTTAATGTTAAATAGAATCGTTAATCAAATATTAAAAAATGTCTAAACTCATATAATTACTCATATGTCTTTTATTGCAGAACTAAAATGGCGTGGTTTATTAAACAACATTACTAACCAAACTAAAATTCAATATTTTGAAGAACAACATGGTGGAACTTACATCGGATTTGATCCATCTAGTGATTCACTTCATTTGGGTAATTACATTATGATTCTCATTCTTCGCTGATTAAAGAAATTTGGTCATAAACCCATTGCTGTTATTGGTGGAGCAACAGGTCAAATTGGTGATCCTTCTGGTAAAAAAACTGAACGAACCATGCTTGATATTGAAAAAGCCAAAAAAAATGTTTTGGCTATCCAAGAACAATTAAAAAAATATGCAGATGTAGAAATTTTTGATAATGCTGCAATTTATAAAAATACTACTCTTTTTGATTTTTTACGCAATGTAGGTAAATTAATTAATGTGAATTACTTATTAGAAAAAGATATTATCAAATCTAGATTAGAATCAGGTATATCATATAGTGAATTTTCTTATAACCTAATCCAAGGATATGATTTTGCATGATTGTATCACCACAAATCCATAGTTTTGCAAATTGGTGGTAGTGATCAATGGGGGAATATTACAACCGGAATAGAAATTATTCGTAAAATGTATGGTGATAATAACCATGCATGCGGATTGACTATTTCTTTATTAACTAAAGCTGATGGTTCTAAATTTGGTAAAACTGAAAACGGTGCCATTTTTTTAGACAAAAAATATACATCCCCTTTTATGATGTATCAATTTTTATATAACCAGTCAGACGCAGATGTAGATAAATTATTGAAATGTTTAACTATGCTAGAGCAAAAAGACATAAAAGATATTATCCAAAAACATAATAACGCACCTTTTAAACGGATTGCACAAACTAGATTAACTCAATCTGTTCTGACTGACATTCATGGTGAGCATGAATATCAGCGTTGTTTAAAAATTTCTAATGCATTATTTAAGGGCAATATTGAGCAGCTTGAAGTAAATGAACTTTACGACGCTTTAACTAGTCTTCCATCATTTGTAGCAACTGAACATTCATATAACATAACTGATTTGCTTGTGCTATGCGGTGCATGTATTTCTAAAAGCGAAAGTCGTAAATTAATTCAAACTAATTCTATTTATGTAAATAATAAATTAATTAATTCATTTGACACCAACATTAATCAATCAGACAGTATCAATAATAAATTTTCTTACATTAAAAAAGGCAAAAAAAATTATTTTTTAATCAAATGGTAATTTTATGTTTAAAACATTATTAAGTTCTATCGTTGCTAAGCATTTTCGTAAAAAATTAGATAACTGAACCATCAAAGAAGAAGACGTATCCGAAGTATTAAAACAAATTCGCATAGCTTTATTAGACGCGGATGTAAATCTACTAGTCGTAAAAGATTTTATTAAAAATATTCGGCGAAAAGCGATTGGTCGAGTTATTAATCAAGGGGAGGACCCTGAACAAGTATTAATTACAATCATTAAAGATGAATTAATTAATATATTAGGTAAAAATACCTCTCTTGTTGATACTAATCGTACACAATTACGGATTATGATGGTGGGATTACAAGGCTCTGGCAAAACCACTACAGCTGCTAAATTGGCTAATTATTTTAAGAATAAATTCAGCAAAAAACCACTACTAGTGGCATTGGATATTTATCGCCCAGCTGCCATTGATCAATTGGAAACTTTAGCCAAAGAGATACAAGTGGATTTCTATCACAAAGGTGCACAAAATCCTATAACCACTACTGTAGAGGCGCTGGAACATGCTGCAACAAATAAAGAAGACGTAGTTATTTTAGATACAGCTGGAAGGCTACAAACTAACACTGAGTTAATGGATGAATTGAATGGCATCCGTAATCGTTTTCATCCAGATGAAATTTTATTGGTTGTAGATGCTATGAGTGGGCAAGATATTATTAATGTGGCTAATGAATTTAATAAATATCTTAATTTAACTGGTTTTATCATTACCAAATTAGATTCAGATGCAAGAGCGGGTGCTGCTTTATCACTAACGCATCTACTGAATGTCCCGATTAAATTCACAGGAATTGGCGAACGAGTTGGTTCTTTAGACATTTTTCATCCCGACCGAATTGCTGATCGTATTTTAGGATTAGGTGATATCGTTACATTGGCTGAGAAAGCTACTGAAGTACTGGACCAAGATAAAGCTAAAAAATCATTAGGACGCATGTTGGCAGGTAAAATGGATCTAGAAGATTTACTTGTCCAAATGAAACAAATATCTAAATTAGGTTCAATGAGTTCTATTGCTAAAATGTTACCAAATGCTCCTAAATTAACTGAAGATAAAATTTTCGAGGCTGAACAAAAAATGAAAATATGGGAAATCTTGATGACTTCTATGACTGTCAAAGAACGCCGAAATCCAACTTTATTTAGAAAACATCCTAATCGTAAAATTAGAGTAATTAAGGGCTCTGGTCGTAAACCAGATGACTTAAATAAAATGTTGGCAGAGTGAGAAAAGGCAAGAAAGAAAATGGCAGAAATGGGGAACTTAATTCGAAATGGTCGTAATCCATTTGGTCAATTTGGAATGTAAAAAAACTACTCCCAATATTAATTAATTTGGCAATTAATAAGACATTCTAGAAAACATACATTTTGCAAATGTACGAAACTTATTGATCTGGTGCACTCGAAGGGACTTGAACCCCCACTCTGTAAAGAACTAGATCCTAAGTCTAGCGCGTCTGCCAGTTCCGCCACGAGTGCTTATAAAAACAATGAAATTATATATTCAACTACCAAATAAAAAAGCACTTTATAGTATAGTGCTTTTATTTGGTGCACCGTGAGGGGATCGAACCCACGACCCAATGATTAAGAGTCATTTGCTCTACCGACTGAGCTAACGGTGCGAATGCATGTAATTATAGGTTTTTAATTAATTCATTCAACTACTGTCAGTAGGATTATTACGAAATTTGCAAATTTGTTCAGCCTGTAATTTTGTAATATATTTTTGTCTAACAGCTTCTATTAATAAATCATCTAAATTACATAAGGAATACATTTTACATTTAGCCTGTTTAAAATTATTAATACAACTCGTCATACCATAATTAAAAATACTCACTACCCCTAATACTTTAATTCTGTTTTTTTTTAAAATTTTCACTACTTCTATGCATGAATTACCAGTCGACAACAAATCTTCAATTACAACAATAGGTATATTTTTTTGTATTTCTCCTTCAATAACTTTGGCTCTGCCGTGATCTTTAGGCTTACTACGTACATATGCCATTGGTATATTTAAAATTTGAGAAACATAAGCAGCATGTGGGATGCCTGCTGTAGCCGTGCCCACAATTCCTTTTACATTTGGATATTTTTGCTTAATTAATTTAGCTAAAGTACTTTCAATTAAAATTCTAGTTTTAGGATAAGACATAATTAATCGATTATCCGTATAAATAGGTGATTTTATTCCGCTCGCCCACATAAAAGGTTTATTTGGTCTTAAAAATACCGCTTTTATTTTCAATAATTCATTAGCAATTTTATTCATATTAACCTTTAGTAAATTCTTTTTTAAATTGATGATAAGCTTCTAACGGATTGTTTGCTCGAGTAATAGGGCGCCCCACAACAATGAAATTTGATTTATTCATACGTGCACCTCTTGGTGTGGATGTACGCATTTGATCATTTTTATGATCATCCAATCTAATACCCGGAGTTACACATATTAAATCATTAGATATTTTTTCTTTTATATATTGACATTCTTGTCCCGAACATACTACACCATGCACACCAGCTTCTAAAGCACTCAATGCATAATGATGAACAACATCAGCAATTTTTCTATCAATTAATAATTCTTTTTCTAAAATTTCTTGTGAAATAGAGGTTAATTGTGTAACCGCTAATATTTTTGTACGAGTACCCTTTACTCCCTTAACAGCAGCTTCCATCATTTTCATCCCGCCAGCCGCATGGATAGTAATAAAATCTATTCCTAATGTAACTAAGTGTTTAATCCCTTCTTCTACTGTATTAGGAATATCATGAAGCTTTAAATCAAGAAAAATACGATAACCGTCATTTATTAATTTTGTAATAAATTCTTTACCAACCGCATAAAATAATTGATAACCAATTTTCAAAAATGGTTTTTCCTTTTTAAAATGAATAATAAATTGATTAAATTGCTTTTTGCTAGGAAAATCACAAGCAATTATGACATCTCGTTCCATGAATGAATTATAGCATTACACATAAACTCAACTCGTCTTAAGGAAATTAATAAGAAAATAACTCAAACTTTATATTTAGATAATTCATTAAATTCAGAAAAATAAATAAGTCATTTTTTGGAAAAATGTCTATTACATAGTATAGAGGTAATCAAAATGACAAATTTAAATAAAATATTTCTTTGAGCTTTGATTTGTATCCCTTCTACCATACCATTTATGGCTAATGCGAACAAGCATAGTTCAACAATCAAATTAAATAATATAGAACAACCTATTGACTATCTACAAATGATGCATACCACTACTTGTGCAACACAACAATTAATGATAACTAAAGGATATGGCGATAAAAAAGATCATAGTAAAATCATTCGGTTTGATAATGTATTTAAAAAAGTCTATTTAAGTCCTGATAATCATAATACAAATGTAAAATCATTGCTATCTTCATGTCGTCAATTAACTACACCCACAAATGGTCAAGAAGATTATGGTTATTTCCAATACAGCATTAATGATAATGAAACCAAAAAAGATCTAAATGAACGAATTGAAGATTGAAACAGTACATATTTGAACAATTTATCCACTAATTTAAACTCCATTACTAATTTTGGTATGTCCAATATAAATTTAAATCTAATTGATAGCGATATTTGGCCCGTTAATAAGCAACTATCCGAGTTGAATATACCTTGTGGATTTAGAGATGATAAACTTAATCGTTGCACTTTTGCTAAAGTTAGTGATGCTCCATTTGACAAAAATAATCTTAAGAATACGCATGATAATATTATGGGTTTACCTTTCTTTAATATTAAAGAAGAAAAAATTATTGATAAAAGAAATAATCCGAGAGAGCATCTAATTGCATATTGATTAAAAGGAACCAAAAATATTTTCGATATTAATGATATTACTATAAACGCACCATTAATAGGCTGCTATGATTTATCTAAATTAATTAGTATTAACAGTGCTAGTTTTAATCAAAAAAGCATTCATCTATCGTTTAATCAAAATTTCATTGAAAAAGCTAAGCAACTGGATGAATATCATCAAAATATTAAAAAACAATTAGAAAATAAATGAAATGACATTCATAAATTAAAACCAGACTTTAGCAAATATGCTTTCAATAGTTTAATAGACATGAATTTATTGTCTCCAAACAATATTGATAATTTGCAATCATTTCTAAAAACTAATCATTTAAATTTAATAGATGTTTATACATATATGAAGGCAATTCAATCAAAAACTACAATTAATTTTCTTAATTCATTAGGTTTTAATCGATATGATAATCCTTTAAGGATCATTAATGATTTAAAAAATAAAATGAAACTAAGTTTAAATTATGCAATTAGTAATCCGCTACAATCCAATCAATGAATTAAACAAACTAATATTTTCAATTTTTCTGATTTGGAAAATGGTGTCGATATTTTAGTAGGCCAAAAAGATAATAACATCTGTAAATTCCGTCTAGATTCATTAGTTAGTAATGAGCTTGATACAAATGATTTGTACATAGGCTCACAAATAATTAATAAATTTAATTTAAATACTGACCTTATTAAGAATGATGATAATAATATTTATGAAATAGATAAACCTATTGTAACCAAAGTTCAGTTCAAAAATAATGATCCAATTTATAACAGAAATTATTCAGTCAATGAAATAAGTAATAATGAATTATTAAAAGAATATATTATTTTAAAAACTAACTATGACGAATTAGGAGACTGAACACTTTTAAATAAAGACCAATATAAAATTACGAGAAATCAACACAATGCAACAATTAAAATCTCTGTCTTTTTAGACGACAACACATTTGAATACACCTATGATGGTTTTAAAACTGCTTCCATAGTAATAAAAGATATCGACGGTTCTATAAGTGTAAATAACTTAATAGCCGATGATTTAAACAATGAAAAAATTAGAGAGCTCATAAAATTAAATGGTATTCAATCATCTCTAATAGAAAGTATGACTTTTTCAATACAAACCTTGGATGATTACAAAGGTACAGCTACAATTTGTATTAAGGAATCACCAGAAGAAGATTATTTGAATAAAACTTTTGAAATTTTTAATTTGAAACCTTATTTTATTGAACAAAATAAAAAAATTAACAATTTGATTTTAAAAAAGAAACCTAGTGAAATTTCTGAAAACGAATTTAAAAACAATTTTATCAAAATGAGTGATGAATTCAATAATAGACATATCAATGATTTAAGTATTTCATTACAAGCAGATGATAACAAAAAAGTTCTAATAGCAAATTTAAGCTATAACGATATCAAGACTAATCAAAAAATTGATTTAACATATAGATATGATTTTGATAAAAAGTTTATAAACCTAACATTAATTATCGGTATTATTGGTCTCTCTATAATCGGTTTACTAACTGCTAGTATCTTCATCTATAAAAAAATAAGAAAACCTAAATTACAATAATTCCCCAAATAATTGATTATTTTCTAATTTGATAATTTTAACTAAAACAAATTCATTAACTAAAGATTTATTAGTTTTTACCTTAACGGTAAAAAAATATTCGCTATGTCCTATTTGAATTTTAGGATCTTTTGATTTTTCAAATAAAACACTCAATGTTTTACCAATAAATTTTTTCAAATATTTACACTTAAAAGTTTTCTTAATTTTATCCATAGCAATGAATCTTCGTTTTTTTTCGCAATCATTGATAGATATTGGTAATTTACTAGCTTGAGTAAACGGTCTAGAAGAAAAAGGAAAAATATGTATGTCGGCAAATTGTATTTTTTTTATATTCTTGCAAGATATCTTAAAATCATCTTTTGTTTCGGTAGGAAACCCTACTATACAATCTGTAGTAATGGAGGCCATTTTATTTCTTTCTCTAATGTAATTGCACAAAGCAAAAAAATCTTTTATTGTATATTTACGTTTCATTTGCTGAATTGTATTGTCGCTACCTGATTGTAAACATATATGAAAGTGTTGGCATCAACGTTTATCATTGCTTGTTATTAAATCTACAATATCTTTATTTAGTTGAAAAGGTTCAAGCGATGAAATACGCACACGAAAATTACCAGATAGACCGTTTATATCTTTTAATAATTCAATAAAACCGTAATTTAAATTTTCGCGATAACCTGCAGTATTTACACCAGTTAACACAATTTCTTTGTATTCATTCTTAACTAAAGTTTGAATGATTTGAATTATTTTATTATGTGGCAATGATCTTTGACGCCCTCTTACAAATGGAATAATGCAATAACTACACATAAAATCACACCCATCTTGGATTTTTATGAAAGCTCTAGTTGTGTGTGTTCTCATTAAAAGATCATAATTTTGAAAGATGTCATTTTTTTTGAATCTATCTTTTTGAATAATAGGTTGATGAAATTTATAACTTTTAATGTATTCAATTAATTTTGTTTTTTTCTTATTGCCTAAAATAATGCCGATTTTATGGTGTTGTAAAGATGTTATACCTATTTGTGGCATACATCCTATAACAATAATTAACTTGCACTTATTGGCACGAATGGCTTGATTAATATAATATTTAGACTTATTTTCTGCCCTGTTGGTGACACAACAAGTGTTAACAATGCATATATTTGCATCATTTACTTTGTCAACTTCAACAGCGGATTCCTCTAACAATTGATTTGAAATTACATCCGATTCACAAATATTAGTACGACACCCTAATGTAATAAGACAAAATGTTTTATTTTTGATCTGCATTATTACTTATGCCACTAGTTGGTTTGTCAATGTCTACAAGTTTATTATCTTCAAGCATTTGCCCACGTCTTCGTAGATGGATAGATAAATCAATTTTATATCGAGCATAACGATAAATTCCAATAGTAATTAACGATATTAATGCTGTTATGCCAAACAAAATACCAAAGGCAGCATTAATCTCAATTGTAGAATCAAATGCCGATTTGATTTTATCAATTAATGCTATATAAGTAAAAACAAATATTAAATTTGTTATAAAAATGAATCCAGGAACAAAATATAACCTAATGTATTTATGAGGCACGTGTTGCTTCACTAAATATATTTCTTTGGCATCAAAAAAATAAAATAATCCTATTATGATTATTGCAACAATGTTGCAAACAATTGTTGATATATATGCTGTATTAGTGCTCACACCTTTACCACAAATTCCTCAAGTAATAGCGACACCTATTACCATTAACACATTACCGAATAAAAATAAGTACCACGTTCATATTAAATTAACTGCCTTTTCATTATTGTTATGCGTATTGCTAGATTTCACTTGTTCCATACTATCTAATTATCTTATCTAAAATAGCATTAATATATTTAACTGAATGAAGATCTCCAAAATGTTTAATGGTAACTAAAGCTTGATCAATAATAATTTTACGATCTAAAGTACTATTTTTGTGTTCAACATAGGCAGTAATTAATATAGCTTTATCAGTCTGAGGAATACGATCTCATGATCAACCTACAACTAATTTTTGCGAAATAATATTAATAATTTCAGATTGATAATCAGCAAAATATTCAATCATTTGAAGTTGATCTTTATCAAATAAAGTATTTTCAAAGGCTTGTTGTTTAATTTTATTTGATTCTTTATTATCTAACATGAGCATTGAAAAAATAAAGCGAAATACTTCCACACGCTTTTTTCATTGTTGTTTAATATTTGACATATTAATTACTAATCTTAACAATCAAAGTTGAACCAAATAATTGTAAATTTTTTTCTATTTGTTTTTGAATATAAGATATGATAGCATTAATGTCATCAATCATTTTTGTATATTTATTTGTGGCAAATGTTAAAACAAAAAAGAAACGATTAATTTCGTTTTGATGAATTTCTAAATCAATCAGTTTATAACTCGTATTAAACCGAGCATAATTCAAAACAGAAAATCTAATAATACCTTCTGTTAACGTAATGCTACCAATTCTATTTTGCGTTACTACTTGCATTAATGTGTCCTTCCTACATATTCACCATTAGCAGTATTAATTAAAACTTTATCGCCTTTTTTGATAAACTGTGGTACTTGGATTTCTAAACCTGATGTGATTCATGCCTTTTTTTGAACAGAAGTTACGGTATTGCCTTGAACAGCTTCTTCAGCTTCACTTACAGTAGCTACAATTTGATCTGGTAATGAAACCCCTAAGATTTCATCTTCATACTTTTGAATAGAAACTTCCGTACCTTCTACAATAAAATTCTTTTCTCATTCCAAACGACTATGTGGAATTTCTATAGTTTCATAACTAACATTGTCCATAAATACAAAATTATTACCGTCATCATATGAAAATAACATCTTAATGGTAGTAACTTGTGCTTTTTCTAATTTCTCACCAGTTAGCACTTCAATTGTAATTGCTCCTGTACGCAGATTTTTCACTTTACACTTTACGATTCCTTCACGCATAGCTGTTTTATTAAATGAATTTTCAATGACTTGATATAAATTACTTTTAAATAGAAAAGTATTACCGGGGCGTAAATCTTTAGCTCAAATAATGTCAGACATAATTACAAATTATAATACCTAACTCACTACTTTGTTGGTTTTACTACGTTTAACTAATCTATATATAAAAAATCCAATGATACCAACTAGTACAATGGTACAAAGAAAAATAATTAAATCACGACGATTTTTTTGCTTTTTTATAAATGTTAATTCTTCTTGCGATACTATTTGAAAATTATAGAAATTTTCAATACGAGAAGCACGAATATAATTAGTTAATAATAAAGTAGCCTGCAACACAATCGTTAGTAAAATAGCTACTACAGCTGATCAAAATATTACTTCATAAATAATGTAACTATTCCTTATCTCTTCAGGCACATTATTAATATTTCAGGTCCCAAACGGAACACGAGTATCAGCTCATGCAACAATGAAATTTATTAAAATTGCAAGTAGACTAACAATGTATGATGTTAAAGACATTCAATTTATATTAATGTAACCTGTTTTTAGGCGCTTGTAAACTTTTGTAACATTAATGGATAATGTTTTTTCATCTTTAAAATTAATTGTTTTGGATTCACCACGAAAACAATAAAATTTATTAATAGCAACAATTCATAGTGATGTTACTAAAATAACAAATGGAGCAAGTAAAATAGAAACATAATTACTACATTGATTATCCATGACGATGAAATAAATGGCAGTCCCACTGCTTCCTAACATAATAACTCAAAAAACGGTTCATGTTATAAATGATCAAAATACATTTTTTAATTCCTTTTTATAAAAAACAGGGAAATAAGAAGCGTAAGGATTAATCTTACTAATTTTACGTGTATCTTTAGCATTATCTTTAAACTCTTGTCATTGTTGTTTGATTGTTTTGGGCGTTTCTGCTTGTGGTTCTAATTGAATTGTGGATGTTTGATGCCTAGTCAAACTAATAGAAGGTTGCGGATTAGAAAATTGAACCTTATTGGCACTATTTACTACAATTGTTTCAGTTTTCAATTCACTCATAATTAACTATTTATATATACACTAATTACACATATTTTGTAAGAGTTTTTATTTTATTTATGGAATAAATAACTTTTTTTGCTAACAATTTGCAAGTTTATTAATTTAGATATAACGAAAATATTTTTCAATTTTTTTTAACGGAATAAATAATTTTCTTCCTGTTTTAGCCTCATGATGGTAATTTTTTAAAACTAAATCTGCTGTAAAGTGTACATTACGAGTAATTAGATTACTCCCAACACCGTAATAATCAATTGGAGATTTATGTTTTTTAAAGTTAATAATCTTTTCATTATTAATACCACTTGATACTACAATTTTTGTATTATTCATACCATACCGGTTTAAAGTTTCTCGTGCATATTTAATTAATTCAGGGCTGACTCCATATGCAGATTGTTTATTGATGCCTAAACGTTTTAACCCTTCATCTAACATATTACTTGATGTGTCAATTCGAATCGCAAAAATGTTTTTAAACTTAGTTGATATTATCTTAATCTCATTTCCAATATCATTATGATAATCAACCAAAGCAATAACTTTAGTCATGCCATATTCTTTAGCATAAGCATTTATAGCTTGATTTAAATTGCCATCAAATTCTTGAATGAGAGCATGAGGCATAGTACCAGTAACTGTTACCTTAGAATCATTAATCAAACTAACTGAAGCTTGAGTGACGAAATGTTTTGCTCCACCTATATAAGCACTATAACCATCATATGGTTGCAATAAATAATCATCGGTACGATCAGCCATATATATCAATTGATTTGGTTTAATTAATTTTAACATTTGATAACAATTGTTACAAACCGATGAACGTCTAGCTAATATACCATCAATTACATTTTCATATTTTCCAAAATATTGATATGGACCAATAATTAATAAAACAGGAATTGCGCTCTTTACTAAATCACCATCCTTTGCACCATATATTTTAATTTTTTTGAGTTCAGATTTTGTCAAAACTGATTTCAATAATAAAACTGATTCATTAATGCCGCAAACCTTAACTGGTAATTTGTTAAAATGCACAAATTGCATACAAACATTTTCATTTGGTTTATATTTTTCTACAATTTTGGTTGCTTTAATAAAATAAGAAGCAGAATAAAACCCAGTTTTTATTTTTTTATCAAACTTAAATTTAGTCATTAAAAAATCTTCCTCTCTTCATGATTTATTAAACGTCGAATATTAGGTACATGTCTTACAATAACCAAAAAAGAATTACATAACATGATGCATAATAAATAGACATGAGTGACTCAATCAGGTTTGTAAGAATCTTTGAATAATAAACTATGATCAAATAAATACAAGTAATCAATACCAGGTATAAATATCATAAATGTAGGCAAAAACATACAAATTATTGACCCTAATGAAACATAGCGAAAAAATAATAAAATGATAACAAAAGTACCAAAAGCAATTAAGCCTAATCATGGTGAAATAGCAAATAACGTTCCACCAGTACATGCCACACCTTTACCTCCAGATTTTAGTTTAGCTTCTTTAAAATTAAATCTAGTAGTAAAAAGCCTAATAAGATATTGAATTGGTCAACAATGACCAAGCACTGCGAATATACCAGTTGCATAAACTATGGGGTAGAATCTTTCAGAATTAGTAAACCAATCGTTAATAGAATAATAAAAAATAATTCAACTAACAATAATACTCAGATATGCTTTGGCTCCATCTAATAAAGAAACTAATACCCCAAGAGGTCTACCTAATGCTCTTGACACATTAGTCCCACCAACATTTTGTGACCCTGTTTTACGTAAATTGATTTTAGTAAATTTAGCAATGATCGTTCCAAAAAGCACACTACCGAAAAGATAACCAATTAGCGCAAACGATATAGCGATTAGAAAAACATATGCAACCATGACTAAATTATAGATTAATGTGATTTAACTTAAGAGTTTCTTTAATATTTCACTAGCAACAATAGGATTGGCTTGACCTTTGGTATCTCGCATTAATAATCCAATAAAAAATTTTGTAACACGTTCAGGACGATTTTTGTATTGTTTTATCATTTCAGGATTTTTTATTAAATATTCTTTTAAATAATTTCCAATTATCTTATTATCCGTAATTTGGACAAAACCTAATTCTTTAATAAGAATGTCGGGGGTTTTATTAGTTTCATACATTTTGGCAAAAATTACTTTTCCTTGTTTATTATTGATTTTTTCTTCTAATAGTAGTTTTAATAAACATATAGAATTATTCAAAAAAACTTTATTTAATGTTTGATAGGTTCCATTATTTTTTTTCAATAAAAAACCCAATTCCACAATAATTCATGTTGTGACCAAATTAGAATTATTAATTTTATCGTTTACATATTTGTAAACTTTATAGGCATCATAATTGTCTAACAACTGATTAATTAAATTAGGTTGAATTTTATCTGCCCACATTTTTTGTTTAATAGAACTAGGTAACTCTAACATTTGATTCTGTGCATCTTTAATTAAGTGAGAGATATCTAATTGAATAATGTTAGGCTCACGAAAATAATGATAATCAACATTGTCTAATTTCAAACGCATAAAAATAGTTTTATTCATTTTATCGTCTCATCGTCTAGTTTCTTGAACCACAGGTATATTTTTTAATATTTGTCTTATTTGACGTTGATATTCGTATTCGATTGCACTAGCTACATTAGCAAAAGAATTGATGTTTTTAATTTCTACTTTGGTGCCTAGATTTTTAGCACCAATTAAATTAACCGATATATTAACATCAGCTCGAAATGATCCTTCTTCCATTTTGCCATCAGAAATATTTAAAAATATAAGAATGCGCTTCAATTCATTAAGATATTCTATCGCTTCTTTAGAGGTAGTAATATCTGGTTGAGAAACAATTTCAATCAATGGTATACCACAACGATTGTAATCTAAACACAACTCGCCATTAATTATTTGTTGTTTTGCAGTATCCTCTTCTAAATGAATCCTTTCTATCCGAATATCTTTATTGCTAATAGTAATTGAGCCTTCTTTACCAATAGGATGATATTGCTGTGTGATTTGAAATCCTTTCGGCAAATCTGGGTAAAAATAATTTTTACGATCAAAACAAAGAATTGGATCAATTTTCATTTTAAGAGCAGTAGCTAATTGAATAGCTTTAATTACAGCCGCTTTATTAGGCGAAGGTAATATACCAGGTAACCCTAAATCAATTTCATTAATATTTGTGTTTGGTTGGTCTATAAAAGAAACTGCAGCAGCTGAAAACATTTTGCTATTAGTATTAAGTTCAGCATGGACTTCAATACCAATTGTTGCTTGAAAATTATTCATGTTGTTCCTTTTTTTGTTCAAATTGAGTCTCAATGGTATAAGCAATATTAAACAAACTTTGATCAGCAAATTGTTTGCAGTTAAGATTAATCCCCCAAGGAAAATTGTCTATTTTACAATAAGGTATGCTTATTGATGGTGTGCCTGCGAAATTAGCAATACATAAAAAATCATCGGCAGCAGTTGTCTTAAATTTATTTGTAAGCACATCTGCGATAGTGGGTGTAACCGATGATGCGCCTGCTGTCAATATAACATCCACTTGATTTAAACATAAATTCCATTGATCTACCAATAAACGTCTTATTTTTTGAGCTTTAATAAAATATTTTTCATAATTTTCTTTTTTAGTAATGTAGGCACCAATTGTAAAACGTCTTTTTACTTGTTCTCCTAATGCTGAGCTACGAGCATTTGTAATAATCTCACTATAATCTTTGCCACCAAAATTAACTCCAAAATGAATACCTGTCAAATTTGCCCAACAACTATTAGCTTCAGCATAACTAATAATGTAATATATGGTATGAATAGCTTTTAAATACTCATCCATAAAATCAACATACTTAAAGATGTGACCTTGTTGTTTTAAATATGTGATACATTCTAAATATGTTTTTAAAACATTCGGCATTAGATATTTCTCAATATCTTTTACAATACCAATAGTTAATTTGTCAATTTTTTTAAGATTTTTATAAAAATTTTTATCACCTATATGCTGACTGGTGTAATCTTTCTCATCAAATGACACAATATGTTGTGCAACAATTGCTGTGTCAACAACACTATCAGCAATAATACCTACATGGTCTAAAGAAGGAGCATAAGGCATGACACCATAACGTGAAATTAATCCATAAGTTGGTTTATATCCTACCACACCTACTAAAGTTGCGGGTCGCCTTGATGAATCCCCTGTATCAGAACCAATTGCAAACGGCACCACATTAGCAGACACTAAATTCACAGAGCCAGATGATGAACCTCCAACTATTCTTGTTAAATCAGCAAAATATTTAACAGCTCCAAAAGCTGAATATATACCATCTCCACCCATTCCAAATTCATCCATATTTGATTTACAAATCATAATGGCATTTTGATGATTTAACTTTTCATAAATAGTAGCATTATAGGGTGGGACAAAATCTTTTAGAAAAGCACTACCAGATGTGGTGCATATACCTTTAGTACATACATTATCTTTCATTACGTATGGAATACCATATAGTAAATCATTAATAGTGAGTTGTACATTCTTTTGTAAATCATTAGCCTGTTGTTTAGCCTTAGTATAAGTGTCGGTAATAATAGAGTTTGTGTCTTTAAATTTAGTACATTTTTCACAAGCTTCATCGACGATATCGTTAATCGTCTTTTCCCCATTTAAGATTTGCTTTCGTAATGCCAAAATTTGAGATTTCATTATTTCACCACAATATATTTACCTTGATGGTGTTTCGCATTTTTTAAGTAATTATCAGTATCATAAATTTTCACGACTTTATCTTCTCTTAAAGCACTAAATGAATGACTAAAGGGATAATGCATTGGCGAAACATTGTCAACATTTAAATTATTCAAATTTTCTAAAGATGTAAATAATTGGGTTGACTCTATGTATAATCTTTCCAATTGTGGTTCATCTAAAACAAAATATAACGATAAAGCTGCTTCTTGAAAAATTTCTTTATTAATTTTCATAACACTACTCCACCATTAATGGTATTGTACGACTTTCAATCGTGTCATCCATATAGTTATACTTCATAGCTGGGCAAACAATACGATAAACTGGATAAACTATCGCAATATTGAGCGGGATAGTAAATAACAGCATGACAGAACGAAGCCCCAATCACATGTTATACATATCTGGACTTGGCACCGAAAACATTACATCAAATTCAGGTAAAATAAAAACACTAATTAATGCTTCGCCAAATAAAATCATAATTAATACAGGAGCAAAGAAAGTTAACCAATTCTTTTTTTCTTTCTCATTTTGTTGTTTTCATTGATTTAAGTCAATCAATGCTTTGTTAGAAACGGTTGCAAAACGAGTACTTCAAATTAAATGTTTATCTACTATTTTTTGTTGATTAGACGATTTCATTAACCGTCATCTAAATCATAAAATTCTCGTTCGATATTTCAGTCAGTAGGAGGCACCAGCTAAATTGTAATATATAGTACGACGATAATGGGCAAAAACACAGCATCATAATATAGTTAATCCTAAAACATAAATGGCACCAATAACTAAACCTAATTGTCATTGAGGAATAGTAAATTCAATTAAAAATGTAATATGAAATGGATTGGGTTGCAACACCACAAATAAAATACTAGCAATACCAATTATTCCAATTAATAAAGTAGATCAAAAAGCAAAGCGAACTTGTTTACCTTCCGTAATGTTCAAAATAGTTTTTACAACTCCCGATAATAAACCATACATCATTGCAGCTATAAAATAACCATAATGAAACATACCGGCAGTTAAAGCCACACTCAAAAGATCAGTAGCTGCACCAATAAAAATACCAATAACTGGTCCAAATAGTAAACCACCTACTTTAATAAGAATCCCTTCAATTGTTACTCGCCATCCTGGATATGCTCTAAATAAAACTCCTAATAATCCAGCAGAAATAAATGTTAATAATAATAAAATAGCAATCGCAATAGAAATAACCATGGCAATGTTAGCAATACCTTTTACATTAATGCGTGGAAAAATATAAACTCTTTGATTGAAACGAAAGCGATAGTAAAGTTTTTTAATACTAATCGCTAAAATAGTTGCAACAAAAAAACTTGCAAATATTAACAACGCATCAAATGGACCTAATTGATTTGGCATTTGAAGTTAATTATAAAAGACGAAATTAAATAATTAATAACTCTGCATTTTGATTTTCAAAAAATATTTTACCGTGCTTATTTAATATTTTATTTTTGTTATGTATTAATTTTTTGTAAAAAAATAGAGGATCATTGCTGTTTGTAAAACTAATTTTTGTCTCATATTTAGTCATTACCCAGTTTATTTTTTTAGGATCTATGTATGGTGGATTACAAACAATAAAATCAAATTTTAATTTTTTATGGATTAATTCTTGATAAAAGTCCCCTACAATAGTTTTGACTTTTACATTATTTAATAGAGCATTATGTTGTGTATTATCAATAGCATTAGGATTAATATCTATACAAGTCATATGAATATGTGGACAATATTTTTTAATACTAACCCCCATGCAACCAGTTCCGCAACATAAATCTGCTCCTTTTTTAAATTCAGGATGAAGATGTAAATACTGAATAATTGTATCTGTAATTATTTCCGTTTCAGTACGCGGCTCAAAAATGTTTTTGAAAATATCAATTGTAAGATGACAAAATTTAGTGCTACCCACAATTTGTCCTAATGGTTTTTGTTTCTCAAAGTAGTCTATAAGTAAGTTAGTAAATCTTGAAAACTTAAAATCTATTCTTTGATTACGTAAATTAACAAAATCCAATTTATTTTTTATTTTACGAGATACTTTGTACAAAATAGTGAAAATAACTACATCATTATCGCCATGATATTTTTGTTTAACTTTATTAATTGCTTGTAAATAGGTCATTAAATTTTTAATTCAGACATCAATTTAACTTGTTCGTTTGCGGTTAAGGCATCTATTACTTCATCTAAATTACCTTGCATAATTTGATCTAGTTTATTTAATGTCAATCCAATACGATGGTCAGTGATACGATTCTGAGGATAATTATAAGTTCTAATTTTTTCAGAACGATCACCTGTACCTACTTGGTTTTTACGCATACTAGCAATGGCATCTATCCTTTCAGTTTCCAATTTATCTCATATTCGTGATAAGAGTAATTTCATCGCCATTTCACGATTTTCTATTTGACTACGTTCTTGTGAACATGCTACTACAACTCCTGTAGGAATATGAGTAATTCGTACAGCTGAATCAGTACGATTAACATGTTGCCCACCGGCACCACCAGCACGATATTTATCAATACGTAAATCTGTTGGATTAATTTTAAAATCTATTTCATCAAATTCAGGCATGACAGCTACTGTAATTGTGGATGTGTGAACACGTCCTTTAGATTCGGTTGCTGGTACTCTTTGCACACGATGAACACCAGATTCAAATTTCATTTTGGAATAAACATCTTCCCCAGTGATGTTGAAGAAAACATAATCATAACCATGTGCATTAGTAGAAATATCCATAATTTTAATTTTTCATTTTTGTTTGTCAGCATATCTTTTGTATGTGTCAAACAAATCTGCCACAAAAATACTAGCTTCATCGCCCCCGGCAGCTGGTCGCATCTCAATTATTACATTTTTATCATTATTGGGGTCTACCGGTAATAGCAATAACTTAAAACGTTCTTCTCATTGAGGAATTTGAGTTTTGATTTCCTCTAATTCTTGCTTAGCCAATTCACTTAATTCACTATCTAATTCATTTCCGCTAAGTGCTTCTTCATTAGCCTCGGCAGTTTTAATAGCAGTTTTATATAAATGGAATAAATCGACAATTGGTTTGTTTCGTTTCAATTGTTTATTAATATCTTTCAATTGTTCTAGTGGAATGGTGGCAGTTTCCAATTGACGATTTAAATCATTGAATTTTTGACTAATCGTTTCTAATGATTCATAAAGTCTTTTATTGTATTCCATAAGTTTTCCTTTTTGTAAAATTAAATTAAAAAACAATACCGCTGGGTATTTACTAAATAATCGTTAAAGCTACTTTAATTCATCCAATGATTTGATTACTTTTTTATTAGACTTTCGAACTTTAGTTTCTTTCTTAGGGGCTTTGGTAGAAATAGTCTCCTTACCGGTGGTAAATTTAGCCGATAATTTTTCTGCACGACCTTTCACTTTTTGTTCACCAATACCACCTTTATAAAATGGATGACAATTGGCACACACATCCAAATTGACTACGTCTTGTTTAATCGTAGATTCAATTTGATAAGTGGCACCACAAGAAGCACACTTAAAAGTAACTACATGCAAATTAGGTTGGATTTTCTTGTTCATAAAACTTGTATATTATACATTAAGTGTCATTAATGTGTAATATCTTGAAAATCAATTTCTAAAAGTTCAGCGACTTTGCCCCAAGCAAAGAATCAGAGAATTGGTGCCAAATTATCATTAGTATAAAATGATAACCATAACACAAGAGAAATATGATTATTTATTTTAAACCTATATCTTTCCGATAATGCATATGACTAAAATTTATTTTTTGGACCTCTCGATAAATTTTTTTATAGGCTTTTTGATGACTTGTGTCTATAACTACCACAGATAAGACGCGGCCGCCATTAGTGAATAATGAATTATTTCTATGAATGGCTCCCGCATAAAATATTAACGGTGTATCTTTTATAGCTATTTTATAACCAATATTAAAATGAGCAGGGTATCCTCCTGACACCAATACAACATTAATACAAATTCCTTTTTTTCATTTAAAGATAAACTTATCTAGTTGGTTACTAATAGTGGCTTGACATAATTTTAATAAATCAAAATCCATTAATGGTAGAATGGATTGACATTCTGGGTCCCCCATTCTTACATTGTATTCCAAACATTTACAACCATCTTTGGTAATCATTACCCCAAAGAAAATAAAACCATGATAATCTAATTTACTTTTTTTAATACCGTTTAACGTTGGAATCATAATATTTTGTTCAAAATCATCCATAACCTCTTTGGTAACATATGGATTTGGGCAAACTGCACCCATTCCTCCCGTGTTAGGTCCTATGTTATTTTCATAAAGTGTTTTATGATCTTGTGCCGAAATTAACGGTACCATGGTTTTACCATCAGTAACACAAATGATAGAAGCCTCTATACCTATTAAGAATTCTTCCACCACAATAGATTTGCTTGCTTCTTTAAATAAACCATTAATCATGTAATTGGTAATGGTATTTTCAGCCGTTTTAAAATTCTTGCAAATCTCTACACCTTTACCCGCGGCCAAGCCGTTAGCTTTGATAACTAGTGGATATTTAGCGTTCTTCAAGTATGCCATCGCTGCATAAGGATTAGTAAAAGTTTTATATTTGGCTGTATTCACATTAAAACGTTCCATGAAATTTTTAGCAAAAATTTTACTGCCTTCTAATTGAGCCGCAACTTTACTAGGACCAAAAATAGCTAATTTATTCTTTCTAAATAAATCAACGATTCCTTCAACTAACGGTTTCTCTGGGCCTACAATTGTTAAATCGATTTTATTATCTTTTGCAAATAATAAATATTCATCATTATTATGTAACTCTACATTGCAACACTTATTAATCAATTGTGTCCCAACATTCCCACAAGCTACATAAATATTATCTACCAATATAGATTGAGCTAGTTTTCATGCTAACGCATGCTCACGTCCACCAGAACCAATAAGTAAAACCTTCATAGTGTAATTATTTTAATATTAATTCTGATTAGATTGATCAATAAGTATTTTAGAATATCTTTATAGTGTGTGATATTTTATAAATAAAACTATATGGAGCAGTGCCAACTGCTCTCAGTAAATCAATTTTTTTAACATAATTTTGATATAAATACAAGCATTAATGAAGGACCAACCTAATAAGCATCATATTTTACATGATATATCCGAAACATTTCATACGGTCAGTCCTTCCCCTATTGATGTAATCCCAACTAAAAAGAAAATTGGTTTTGTTTCTGCTATTAGTTTAGTTATTGGCTCTTCTATAGGAGCAGGTATTTTTATCAAGAATCATGAAATTTTAAATAATGTTCATGGTTCTATCTTTCTAGCACTTTTAAGCTGAATCATTGCCATTATTGGCATTTTAGCATTGGCTTTGGCTTTGCCTGAAATTTGTAGCGGTATTCGCAATAACAATCAAGGTATTATTGGTTGAGTAAGAAAATTTAATAATAAGTTAGTTTATATGAGCAGTAAGAATTTCATGACTTATTTACATTTATCAATTTATTACTTTATCATGCCGTTTTATTTAGTGATGACTTTACAAGAAACATTTGGTTTTTCCATTGAATGATATTGACTAATAATTATTTCTTTTGCCATTTCTTCTTGATTTATCTGAATTACTGGTTTATCAACCAAAGCGGCTAATTTACAAAATTGAATTGTTACTATCATTAAATTTTTACCAATTATTTTTGCTGCGATCACTGGTTTTATTATGGTGGGTATTGGCAAAGGTACAGATAATGATTGGTTTACATACCAACCAGTATATGATGGACATCTACCTTTATTTGCTGACCATTTCCCCATGCTAGGTATTTTGAGCTCTATCCCTGCTATTTTCTTTGCTTTTGATGGATTCTATTCCACCGCCGGTATACAAGGCGTAATGAAAGAACCGAGAAAAATTTCCATGGCTATGGGCATTGGTATGGCAATTGTTAGCGCATTGGATATCCTTATTTCTTTGTCATTAATATTAGGTACTCACAGCGGTAAATTATCTGATTTACATGTACCCACATGACTATTTAAAGTAGCTAACATTTGTGTCGCTATTGGCATCCTTGGTATCATTAATGGGGTATCTATTTATGCGAGTCACTATTACAAGGATCTCATTCTTCATAATGAAATCCCTTTCGCAAGTAGATTCAAAGCATCTTTTAATATGAAAATCCAAACCATGGGTGTATTAACAAGTTATGTGATTACTATTTTTTGATTTTTAATATTTACTATTATTGGTCTACATTTTATGAATACCGGGCATTATGATACAATCCCTGGATGAGGCGATAAAATATATGGTAATTCATATATTCAAAATCTATATTCATTTGCCGATTTAATTGGTAATTGGAATGCTACATTAGCTTTTGTAGTCATCATGTTTGCAGTTATTGGAGTAATTCGTAACCGTAAAACTAAGAAAATTAAAGTTACTCATTCAAAGTATCTAATGCCAGGAGCTATTGTAAGTTTAATAATTATTGGAACTGGCATTTTATTTGTTCCCATTGAATCTATTGGTAATTTAATCTATATTATTGGTTACTACAATGGTAGTATTATTCCACCCGCCGGTGTAACAGATCCTCATGTAACATACATAGATGTCCTCGGTGGTTGTTCTCAAATTATAATGTTGTTCATCTTTTTAGGAATTATGTTTATTCCTGGAATTGTTCGTCATGTTACTGATCATCGAAAAGGAATTGATAAAATATCACATAAACATTACTAAATTTATTACAATCTATAGATTATGAAAACATTACTAACTCCTACACAAAAAGCAATTATTAAAGCTATCCCTAATATCCCTAATTTTCCCATTAAGGGTATTCAATTTAAAGATGTTACTCCAATTTTAGCGCAACCTAAAACCTTACATGTCTTAATTAATGAATTAGCTAAAAAAATTAAAAAATACAAATTTGATTACATTGTAGCACCAGAATCTCGCGGCTTTTTTTTTGCTATTCCATTAGCCTATAAACTGGGCGTCCCTTTCGTACCAATACGTAAAAAGGGTAAATTACCTCGTGCTACAATTTCAGTTACTGAAACAATTGAATATAGTAAAGTATCTTTAGAAATCCATAAACAAGATATTAAACCACATGTTCGTGTTTTATTAATTGATGATTTAATCGCCACTGGTGGTACTATTAAAGCCATGTTAAAATTATTGAAGCTATTAAAAGCTAAACCGGTAGCTGCATTATTTGTAGTAGAACTACCGGAATTAAATGGACGCAAAGAATTAATCTCATACAACATTCCGGTTGAGACAATTGTAAAATTACCTGGTGCTTAAATATTAAATTTACCTAGATTACTTTTGCATGAAGCTTGGTCACACTTTAACTATTCCACCATAAATTTGTCTTAAAATATCTAATTGGAGATTTCTATATTCACTATCATTCTCATAATTTATTTGGGTTTCTCTATGTAAACCGTTAGCAAATCCTAACTGGTTATAATTTTGATCTCCGGTTTCGATATCATAGATTTGATCTCACTGAATTGTTCAGTCATTAGTTCAATTTTCATGATCATCAAAAAAATAGGTATCATTTAATTCATCGTATGCAGCACCAGCTTTACCACCATCTACTAGAAACGAGATATTAAATAATCTTGGGCCGTTTATTAGTTCTCAACTGGGTTCATGTTCTATATGAATCAAATGGACTGTAGTTTTCATAAAATTATCCAAGCCCATATTACCGTCCATAAATTCGCAAAAATAGTCAGATAAAATATTAGCCGCTAATGATTCAGAATTATCATATTGGTGGAGTTTATCCATCATTTGAAAATAACTTAATGTCGAAAGATCTAATTTATCTTCTTCATCCAATAACGGTAAATTAGGGAACTCACTTGATAAGAAAGATTTAAAATTTTCTAATGCGTCTTCTGGATCGTCATTTATCATTTCATCACCAGTTATATCTAGCCCTGAAATTTTATTAGCATCAATATAGGGAGTGGAATTTTCATTATCCAATATTAATAAAACATTATTTTCATGGGACGTACCGTGAAATCAGGACCTCAAATTTAAATTAATATGAAATACTCCTCCTTCTCCTGCATCGTCTGGAATTTGAGAAATTAATTTAGCATTAACAACAAATTCTTTTAGCCCTTTGTTTAAACTTATATGAATAGTTCCTCTTGAATCTTCATATGGAATTGTTTTACCATTTTGATCTTGGAAAACTAACAATGAAGAAAATAGTGTACTATATTCAGCATCAGGTGAAATTAAAATTACTGCTTGAGAATCTAATTTTTCGCTAAATTCAATTTTATAAGATGCTACATCATTAACTTTTTTTAATACTGCATTCCCATTCACTTTAGCTTTAATTACAAAAGGATTATTTTTATTCATAATAGCATAGGTTACACCTACTGTCACTCCACAAATTAATAGTCCTCCAAAAATACTAGATAAGATAACTTTTCTCCTATGTTTTCTTACTC
The DNA here is from genome assembly GCA_031258945.1 of Mycoplasmataceae bacterium. Lineage (GTDB taxonomy): Bacteria > Bacillota_I > Bacilli_A > Mycoplasmatales > Mycoplasmoidaceae > Malacoplasma_A. The sequence continues at coordinate 29,421 of JAIRME010000010.1, forward strand.
ATTGAGTATATGTCTGTGTTGTTTTCATGTTTTTTCTCCGTACCCAAATAGAGATTTTAGTCTCATATAACTTAATCTATCTTCAATCGTAGGAAAAGATTATACAACGGAGGGGGGGGGGAATTGAGTGATAAATTTTAGTTAACAACTTTAGTGTTTGAAGTGGCGAACACCTGTAAAAACCATCACCATTTGATGTTCGTTTGATGCATCAATCGAATCTTGATCTTTTAATGAACCACCTGGTTGAATAATAGCTTGAATACCATATTTAGCTGCTTCATCTACTACATCACGAAAAGGGAAGAAAGCATCAGAAGCTAACACAGTAGCCCTTTTACCTCGTTTTAAAGCATCTAACGCTGGTCAAATGCGATTAACTTGTCCACCACCAATACCGACTGCTACACCATTATGAGCAACAACAATAGCATTAGATTTAACAAATTTTACAACGCGCATGGCGAATAATAAATCTTTCATCTGTGCATCAGTGGGTTTTAATTTAGTGACAATTTTAAGATCATCAATAAATTTTCGATCTTCAGATTGTACTAATATTCCTCCATCAACGGATACCAATGTATGCGTGTCTTGTGGTTTATTGTTAAATTTAATTACATGTAATTTTTTCTTAGTTCTAAGAATGTTTAGTGCATCGTTATCATATTCAGGGGCGGCAATTACTTCTAGAAAAATTTTTATCATTTCTTCAGCCACTTCCTTAGTTACTTTTCGATTAAAGGATACAATCCCTCCAAATATACTAGTTGGATCTACTTCGTAAGCTTTAATATATGCATCAAAACTATTTTTGCCAATGGCAAAACCACAAGGAGTATTATGCTTTAACGCACAACAAGCAGGTTCTTCAAAATCAGATACTGCTTTCCAAGCAATATCTACATCTTTTAAGTTATTGTATGAAAGTTCTTTGCCATTTAAAATATCAAAAGTGTTCATAGCACCATCTACCATTGTGTTACTATAAAAACTAGCTGATTGATGTGGATTTTCACCATATCTTAGTGTCTTATTTTTCATAAAAGAGGCATTATAAAATGCTGGATATGCTTCATTAAGCATAAATTGACTAATTGCACCATCATAAGCACTTATTAAATTAAAAACTTTACCTGCTAACCTACGTTTTAAATCTAAAGTAATATCCGTTTGATTCATTTGTTCTTGAACAATTTTGTAATCGTTTTTATCACATATTACAACTACATCTTGAAAATTTTTAGCTGCTGCTCTTAGCATGGTAGGCCCACCAATATCGATGAATTCTACTTTAGCTTCAAAAGTTAAATTTTCTTTAACTTTCTGGAAGAACGGATATAAATTGACTATCACAAAATCTATTGTATTTATATTGTGTTCACCAATTTTATTCATATGATGTTGATTATCACGAATAGCCAAAATACCGCCATGAATAACAGGATGTAATGTTTTAACACGACCATCTAGAATTTCTGGAAATTGAGTGATTTCGCTTACCTCAATTACTGGAATTCTATTATCTCTAAGATAACGATATGTACCACCTGTGGAAATGATCTCAATACCTTTTGTAACTAAAAATTGTGCAAATTCTAGAATACCTTCTTTATCGTAAACACTAATTAGGGCACGTTTTTTCATACTACTTTTTAAGTATTTGTAGTGACTGTTAATGCTAATACAATGAATACAATTGCAATAATTACAAATCCGATGCAATTAATAATAGAAAACACATAACCTACTGTTCTTGTAGTCTTATTTCTAATGAGTACTAAAATACCGGAAATTAAACTGCCAAATAATATTTGCAATACTCCTAAAGCTATGTGGCTTTGTTGATCTTTTCTAGCTTTACCATCTAAAATGGCAAAAATAATTTGAATTATCCCCAACACTAAAAATACTATGCCTACGATTAGTAATGTTAGGTTACCTGATGAAAGAGATGCTAATTGAATTAAGGACATAATTAATAATTTTTCTTAGGTAATTCTTGGAAGTAAGCTTGCGGGTGAGCACAAACTGGACAAACCATTGGAGCATTAACACCAACATGATGGTGCCCACAATTTTGACATTGCCAAGTAATAGACTTAGTACGTTTAAATACTTTATGATTTTTTACATCATCTAATAAATCACGATAACGTCTTTCATGAATCGATTCAATCTTAGCTACACCTTCCATACGATTTGCAATATCAGTAAATCCTTCAGTACGTGCTACTTTGGCCATTTCTTTGTACATTTGTGATCATTCATAATGTTCACCACTAGCAGCATCTAATAGATTCACAGTTGTGGTTGGCATACCCCCATGTAATGCTTTGAATCATAATTCAGCATGCTCTTTTTCATTACCAGCAGTTTCCTCAAATATTTTTTGAATTTGAACATAACCATCTTTTTTAGCCTGAGATGCATAATAACCATATTTCATTCTTGCTTGTGATTCACCAGCGAAAGCAACTCATAAATTTTTTTCAGTTTGAGTACCCTTTAATGATTTACTTGTATTTTTTTTCATATTTTTAAAATTCCCTAATTAAATATTATTATCATTATAACCATAACAAACGATATTGTTCGTAGTACTATTTATTTAGTTTATAAGCTTTGCTTTAATTTGGAGTAAGTACAAGTATTTTAAACACTATATAATATAAATATGAAAAAAGAAGTAAAAATCGTTACCTCAGATCATAATCCAGTACAAGTTGGTGATGGTGTTGTTGTTAGTTGAAAAACCAAAACATCACCCAAATCAAAACCTGAACCTGTACCTAAATCGCGAAAAAGTTTAGATGTGCGTATCGCTGAAGTTTTAACAAAAGCTTTAGAACCAGTAATGTCTCGTTTAGATAAAGTTGATACACGTTTAGACAAAATGGATGGTCGTTTAGATAAGATGGAAAGCCGTTTAGACAAAATGGATGGTCGTTTAGGTAAGGTGGAGAGTCGTTTAGGAATTCTCGAAAAGAGAGTTACTAACCTTGAAACTCATTAATCAGAATTCAAAAATAAATTAGTAAACATTAAATCATTGATTAAATCCTTAAAAGTCTACATTGCATGATTTCTCTCAAATTTATTCTAACCTTCTTTGTACAACATAAAAACTTTACAGTCTATAAATACTTTGTATTCTACTTGTTAAGTGCAAAAAGTAAATTAACAATATTTTGACCTAATGTTTTAAATGTTTGCACCCCTTCAACATCGTGTATTAATTCACCATGCTTTCTGGCTTTCCCACCATTTCAATACGAAGAAGTAGCGATGGGCATTTCATTAATACCAAAAAAGAAATTAATGGCGCTATAAACAAAATTTGCTCCTGCTCGTCGATCTATCACTACCGCTGCCCCAATCTTATATTTAAGCAAACCATCATTAGATTTGGATACAAAACCAACACGATCAATAAAAGCTTTTGTTTCGGTGGTAACATTAGAAAAATAAGTGGGAGACCCGATTACAATAGCCTTAGTCTCGTCATCATAACATTGTGCCATAATTGGAGTTAAATCATCTTGAATTACACATTGTTTATTCTTATTTCGTCAACAGGTTTGACATCCCTGACATCCTTTAATGTTGACACCACCCAATTGTATGATTTTTGTTTCAACATTCTTACTAGTTAGTTCTTGTTGGACAACTTTTAAGGCATCATAAGTATTTCCTTCAGAATGAGGGCTACCATTAATTAGTAAAACTTTCATAAGTATTCGTATTATATTTTACTTTTATTAAGTAACTAAGATTACCGCTGAGAGTGTAGACATTCTACAAACATCTAATGTCTCATCCATTTCGCAACAAAGCAATAAACATAAAAATTACGTTAATTTTCTTTATCAACAAAAATAGCTTAAGTCTCTATTAATTCGTTCTTTATTGCCTAGTATTTAGTGATTCTTACCTTCCATCTCAAGTCAAAATAATTTCTGTTGTTGAATTAACTTTTAATTCAAATCAATTTCTTCAAGTTTTGCATAATATTTTCTTTGCCTACGATTGTAAGAATTTTATTCATTTCAGGCCCGTGCTCTTTACCAATTGCTACAAATCTAATTGGTAAATACAAATCTTTCCCTTTCAATTGAGTTTCCTGCTTAATTTTTTCAACTATCTCATTAGCATTCAAAAGAGTAATTTCTTCATAAGATTGTAAAATGCGTTCAAATGCTAATATACATTTTTGAAAATTATCAGATGACACAATAGATTTGAGATGATCTGGTATTTGCTGAAGATTAGTGGTCAAAAAAGTATTAATTAGCAAATCGTTTATCTCATTAGCATAGGATATCTGTGGTTTAAAAATTAACTGTGCCATATCAAAAACATCTTCATTTCTAAAAGAGTTAACATTAATTTTCAAGAATGGTTTTATAAAATTTAAAAATGTCTTATCATCTAATTTTTTAATGTACTGATTCCCAATTCATAATAACTTTTTAAAATCAAAAAAAGCTGGTGCTTTTGATATACGATCACTATCAAAATTTTGAATTGCTTGATCCATGGATAAAACTTCTGTGTTGTCCTTGCTACTTCATCCCAATAAAGTTAAAAAATTAATAACCGCTTCTGGCAAAAAACCCATTTCTTTATAATCTTCTACAAATTGTTTTAAAGTATTATTACGTTTAGAAAGTTTTTTACCTGTTTCATCTACAATAATAGATAAATGTCCGTACGCAATAGATTGTTGATGAAATCCTAATGCTTCTTTAATCACAATTTGATATGGTGTATTAGAAATATGTTCTTCCCCTCTCAATACATGAGTAATTTGCATATCATAATCATCTACTACTACTGCAAAGTTATACATCGGTATCCCGTTAGATTTTAATATCACTGGGTCTGTTAATGCAGAAGTGGGTACAGTCAATTGACCACGAATTAAATCTTTTCATTTAATATCTATATTTTCTGGCATTTTGAAGCGAATAGCAGCTGGTACACCATTTTTGAGTTTATTTTGTATCTCTTGTTGAGATAAATTCAAACAATGACGATTATATTTAGGAGTTAAACCTTGCTTAATAGCTTCTTCTCTTTGTTTTTGCAATTCTTCTTTCGTGCAAAAACAATAATAAGCTTTGTCTGCTTTTATAAGTTGATAAGCTAATTCTTGGTATCTTACTAATTTTTGTGTTTGAACATAGGGAGAGTACAATCCAGGAGTGCGTGGTGATTCATCTGGAATAATTTTTAATCATTCTAAATTATTAAGCTGTGAATCAATCCCTCCTTCCACATTTCGTTCAATATCAGTATCTTCAATACGACAAACAAAATCACCACTATGGTGTTTAGCATATAAATAATTAAAGAGAGCGGTCCTTGCCCCACCAATATGAAAAAAACCAGTCGGTGAAGGCGCATATCTAGTTCTTACTTTCATATTTATCTTTCTTTCAAAATTTCTATAAACGATCCGCCACTACCTGACAAAATGATGTTCTTATGACTAGATAGGTGATGAGAGAATTTACAAAGTTTTTGGTTCAATTTATTAGCAAAAACTCACATATCATTATAAATTGTGTCTTTGCAAAAATGGTTGCTATTTAAAATTTGGTAGCTTTTTTGAACATTCACTTTAGATACATAATTTTTAGAAATTGATTGATAAACTTTGGTAGTATTCATTTTAATGTTTGTTAATATTATTCTAAATTTTGGCAAAATTGATGTGTATTCAATAACTTTATCACCGTAATTACTTACTCATGCAGATGAATAACCTGATAAAAAAAACGGTACATCACTACCAACATTTAAAGCAATAAACTTTAAGTGTTTAGCTGACAGTTGCAAACCATATTTGTTCATAATCCATTTCATAACACAAGCTATATCGGTAGCACTACCACCTAAGCCTGACATAATTGGTATTTTCTTTTGAACAACAATTTGTAAATTTAATTTACGATTTAAAAGCTTAGCACAGTATTGAATAGCTAACAGCATCTTAGATTTATCGATTTGAATTGGTTTATTTTGGTATTTAAACGAAATAGTGGTAGTGTTATTTTCTTTTATATAAATTTCATCATAAAGTTTTGGATATAAGCAAAACAAACTTTTAATTCTATGTTTAATTTCTTGTTTTTTTTTGGGTAATACTTTTAATATCAAATTAACTTTAGCAAATGCTCTCATAATTATCCAGACAATCCCTGATATAGTTGAAATAAAAGGTCTGATGACAATTGTTCGCTTCTAATAGTTAAATCCAGTCCTAATTTATGTAATTGCTGTTGAATGTCATCCACGGTATAAATACTTTTGAGATTATTCACTAATGTTTTTCTCTTGAAAGCAAAACATTGGCGAATAAATTTAGCTCAATTATCATTAAATGATTTATTCAACTTACTTATTACAATAACATTTGATTGTACTTTGGGAATTGGTGTAAAAGATTGTGGTGGTACATTTAATAATTTACCAATAATTGCATAAAATTGTAACAAAACCGAAATACTGCCATAATTCTTAGTAGCAGGTCTAGCAATTAAACGATCTACTAATTCCTGTTGTAACATACAATAAAATACTTTGATTTTTTCTTGTTTTAAAAATTTAATAAGCATCGGTGTACTAATAGAATAAGGTAAGTTAGACACCAAAACTATTCTTTTATATGAAGCAGTTAATTGAGTTAAATCTATATTTAAAATATCATCATTAATTACTTCTAAATTAGCATATAGATTAAATTTATGCTTTAACAAAGCGGCCAAGCGTTTGTCTAATTCAATTGCTATTACTTTATGATTAAATTGAACTAAATATTGAGTTAATGCGCCAGTGCCCGGGCCTACTTCTATAACTAAATCGTATTGCGCGACATCTATTAGATTCACAATAGTCTGTGCTATATTATTATCAGTTAAAAAATTTTGCCCCATTTTTTTAGAAGGAACAAAATTTTTAATGTAATTAAACTGTTTTTGCATTACTCCAAACCCAAAGATTTTAGACGAGATTCTAATTTACCACCTCGTCGTCTATTCCTTAAAATAATGACATGCATTAAATAAGATTGTGCAATTGAGAATAGAGAGTTCAAAAATCAATATACACCTACACCTACTGCTGAAAAAGCTACAATTAAACCCATTGCTCCAGCAAAAATAGTCTGGAATGTTTTCATCCGTTTTTGTTGCTTATTACCTTTATCACTAATCGCCGTTGCATTCCGATTACGATGTTTTGCTCAACGTTGTGGCAATTTCATGGATAAGAATTGTGCGGGGATAACTAATAATAGAAAGAAAATGAAAGTTCAACCATTATGAGTAAATTCGCTACTAAATATTTGACTCAATGGTGTAACCCCAAAAGATCAAATCCCAAATAAACTAGTAGCTTTCAATGGACGTAAAATAGTAACTACACGATACACTATCAAAAAGATAGGTAAAGTAATGAACATTTGCTCAAAAGCAGCAAAAGGTTTGATATTATATTTTTTATAAATTTCCATGGTTTCCTGCTGTTTTTTTTGTTTGGAAGCCATATCTTTCAAATCTTTGTATTTAGCATTGATTTCAGAAATTTTACCTTGTACTTCAGTCATCTTTTCGTTTTGCAAAGTAGAACGTAAAGTTACCATAATGGATAAAGCTCGAATAATTAACAATAAAACAAAAATAGCCATTAATGCATTAAGACCACCTGCTCAATCACGAGTAGGATACATTAAATTTTGCACCAAAGCTGCCCCAGGATACACAAATATGCCATAAAACGGCCCATATGCCATAGTTCATTGAGTAAATGTATGGTATTGTTGTCCTGCTGACACAGATAAATCATATCTTCAATCACCAGTTTGGCCAAATGGGAAACCAAATTCCAAACCTGAACCAATAGTGCTATTAGTAGACACTGAACCATCTCACATGGTTTGGAAACAACCTCAAAGCCCCATAATCATCATAAAAGCAAATAAAGCTAATTTACTTCATTTTCAAATTTGTTTGCCTATTTTTTTAGCATTACCAGATTTAGAAGTAGGCTTAACTCAAAACGGACTGACGGTTACATTGCCAGAATTAGAAGTAGAAAAAGAAAATGCAGGTTTAGTACTCATTTTTAGAAATGAATAAGATTATATACTTCGTTAAAGAACTTTGCATTGTTAATGTACTTATTGTTAATGTAATTACTTTTTACTATCACAATCATGTCAATTGATTTAGGCTGCACTCTTTGAATAATTTGACGTAGTTGTCTTTTAATTAAATTACGTGTAACTGCTTTAGGGAAGTTTTTTTTATTTACAGCTAACCCAAAACGTAATTGATTTAAACAATTAGGTCTTGCTCTAATTTTAAAAATTACATTATTAAAAACTTCGTGTTTTTTAATAATAGCAGCAAAATCAGTGGTTTTTTTTAAAGCACAAATTTTGTTATTTTTCATCAGAAACAGTTAATTTATGTCTACCTTTTAATCGACGACGAGCAATAGTTTTTTTACCCTTACTAGTTTTAGACCTTGATAAAAATCCATGTTTCTTAGCACGTCTAGATTTATTGGGTTGGTACGTTCTTTTCATGCTAATAATTGTAATAAAAATAATTTATAAAAACAACATTATTACTTGTTAAGGGTTAAACAATTACATTGCTCTCAAATAAATTATTTATCCTCTGGGAAAGTAACATTATTTCAGTCAAAGAATGATATTCAACATACCATATTTGATGTGAATAACTCATCTTTGAACTTTATGCGTCTCATATAGTCCATTTCATAAGCTTCTATACTATGACTCGTTGCATCAAATGGCTTGCTAAAATCAAAATTTCATGTGGATTCATCTTTGTCTCCAATAGTAGAACATGCAATGTTTTGATTAATATAGCTTACATTCTCCCTAATCTCGTATGTTTCTGAGACTGGATTCATGTTTATTTCATGTGGTTCTTTGTATAACATTGCAGTTCAATTGAATTCATTATTTGTCACATTCAAATCTATGGATATAACTTGTGATGAATATCATTTAATAAAATATTCTCAAAGAAACGCATTGCAAATAAGTTGAATATTAATTTCCTTTTTAACAAAATTGTAATCATCTTCGTTTGAGCTTAAGAAAAATTCATGAACACCACTAGATTCTTGTTTATGATCTACCAAATATTGCATAACTTGATCTGGTGAAGTAAACTCCCAATGAGTTTTCTTAGCGCACGAGGTGAGAGAAAAAGTTAGAGTACTAATCCCCCCCC
>JAIRME010000021.1 GCA_031258945.1 Mycoplasmataceae bacterium
GTTTGCCTACTATAAATTTTGGCAACCAAAGAATTAATATATTTGATTTTAATGTCGAATAGTTATCTAAATCAAATTTTATAATAACTACTCAATTGTAGAACAAGAAAAATAAATTATCTTCCGCTTTTTTGTTTAGCAGTAACAATTTCTTCTACCACTGATTTGGGTGCTTGAGCATAATGACTAAATTGCATTACATAATTACCACGACCTTGGGTAAACGAACGTAAATCAGTTGCATAACCAAACATATTTTTTAATGGTACTTTAGCTTTAATAATTTGAGCATTGGCTCGTTGCTCTGTACCTTCAATACTACCACGACGACTAGAAATATCACCCATTGTATCCCCAAAATATTGATCAGGAACAGTTACATCTACGGCCATTATTGGTTCCAATAATACTAAACCACATTTTTTAGCAGCATCTTTTAATGATAATGAAGCGGCAATTTTATAAGCCATTTCTGATGAGTCTACATCATGATAGCTACCATCAAAAACACTCGCTTTTATATCAATCATTGGATAACCAGCTAATGGTCCTGTTTTCATTGCTTCTTGCAAACCTTGGTCAATTGGTTTAATGTATTCACGCGGAATTTTACCTCCTACGATATCATTTACAAATTCATAACCTTTATCAGGATTTGGTTCAAAGTGAATGACACAATGTCCATATTGGCCACGACCACCTGATTGTTTAATATATTTGCCTTCTGCATCTCCAGGAATTGTAAAAGTTTCGCGGTAGGATACTTGCGGTGCACCCACATTAACTTGTACATTAAATTCACGACGCATACGATCAACAATAATATCTAAATGTAGTTCACCCATTCCTGAAATGATTGTTTGTCCTGTTTCATCATCAGTATGTGTTTTAAAAGTAGGATCTTCTTCTGCTAATTTCCCTAAAGCTACTCCCATTTTTTCTTGATCAGCTTTAGTTTTAGGTTCTACCGCCAATGAAATAACTGGTTCAGCAAACTTCATAGCTTCTAATTTAACTTCATAACCTTCAGTTGCTAATGTATCCCCAGTTGTTGTAGATTTAAGACCGACAACAGCACAAATATCACCAGCCCTAATTTCACTAATTTCAGTTCGATTATTTGCATGCATCTTTACTAAACGTGAAATTCTTTCTTTCACATCTTTATTAGTATTCATTAAATATGAACCAGCTTTCAATACACCGGAATATACACGCATAAAAGTAAGACGTCCAATAAAAGGATCAGTTGCTACTTTAAATGCTAGCGCACAAAACTTTTCATCATCGCTTGGTTTAATATCAATTTCTTTACCAGCGTCACTAAAACCTTTTACAGCCGGTACATCAATTGGAGAGGGTAAATAATCTATCACACAATCTAACATCGCTTTTACACCCTTGTTTTTGAAAGATGAACCACAAATGACAGGGAAAAATGTTCCAGTTAAAACACCTTTACGAATACATGATTTAATTTCTTCAATTGTTAAAGCTTGACCATTTAAGAATTTTTCCATTGCATTATCATCAAAGCTAACAATTTCCTCTAACATAATGGCACGATAATGATCGGCTTTAGCTTTTAAATCAGTGGGAATATCTACAACTTTGTAATTTTCTTCTTTTTCACCATCATACATCATGGCTTGCATGGTTACTAAATCAATAATGCCATTAAAATTATTTTCAGCACCAATTGGATATTGAATAGCTACACCATTAGCTCCTAATCTTTCTTTTAAAGATTTAACAGACATTTCAAAATCTGCTCCTACTTTATCCATTTTGTTAGCATATACAATTCTTGGTACATTGTAGTTATCTGCCAATCGTCAATTAGTTTCGGTTTGTGGTTCCACACCATTTTGTACATCTAATACAACTACAGCTCCATCCAATACTCTTAAACTACGATTTACCTCAACAGTAAAATCAACATGTCCTGGGGTATCAATTAAATTTAATTCGTACCCTTTCCAAGTCGCATAGGTCGCTGCAGAAGTAATGGTAATACCACGTTCTTTTTCTTGTTCCATTCAATCCATGGTGGCAGCCCCGTCATGTACTTCACCAATTTTATGAGATTTACCCGTATGAAATAATACACGTTCAGAGGTAGTTGTTTTACCAGCGTCAATGTGAGCAATGATACCAAAATTACGATATTTCTGCATCGGAAATTCACGAGCCATAAAATTATTCCTCCACCTTTACTAAATTACCCGTTTTCATTTTTACAAAAGAAAGCACACCTCTTGTTCTGGCAATAACACCAAAATAGATTCATCCAATGACTGGTATTGTCATCATTAAAAACAAGGGAATACTTTGTCTTAATTTGACACCAAGTTTTTTATTGTAAAAACATTCTATATTAGGATTGTATATTCAATCTGATATTACTAAAGTTGTGTTTTTTATGTTGTGTTTCTTACAAAATTTTAATCATTGTTTCTGATAATTATGTTTTTGCAAAAAACTATCTGCACTAAGGGTTACACTTTTATCTAAAGTATTATTATCATAATCGTATTTTTTCATAATTAAAATCTCAAGTGAGCGAAAGCTTTGTTAGCTTCAGCCATTTTGTGAGTATCTTCTTTTTTCTTTACTGATGCACCAGTGTTGTTAGAAGCATCCACTATTTCAGCTGCCAAACGATCTAACATTGTTTTTTCAGCACGAGTTCTTGAATAAAGAATTAATCATCTTAATCCTAGTGTAATTTTACGTTCAGGGCTAACTTCAGTCGGCACTTGGTAATTACTACCAGCCACACGACGAACTTTTAGTTCTAAAGCAGGCATAATATTTTCTAATGCTTTATTGAATACTTCAATCGCTGGTTTTTTAGTTTTCTGTTCAATTTTTTCAAAAGCTCCATACAAAGTATTTTGAGCCAACCCACGTTTACCATCTCACATAATCATGTTAATTGCTTTGGCTACCAATTTTGATCCATAAACTGGATCTGGAAGAATATCTCTTTTAATTGCTTGATTCTTACGCATTGTTTTTACTCCTTATGTTGTTGGGTTTGCTTTGGGTTTTTTAGCACCATAAGCAGAACGTTGTTGCATACGCTTAGCCACACCCTGTGTGTCCAAGACACCACGAACAATGTGATAACGTACGCCTGGTAAATCTTTTACACGACCACCTCTAATTAAAACAATGCTATGTTCTTGCAAATTGTGACCTTCTCCAGGAATATAAGCTAATACTTCTTGTTTATTAGTCAATTTAACTTTGGCATATTTACGTAATGCTGAGTTAGGCTTTTTAGGGGTCATCGTCCCCACACGTGTACAAACACCTCTTTTCAGCGGATTTGCTTCATAACGCTCTGCATTTTGCAAAGAGTTGTAGTTTTTGCCTAAAGCTGGTGATTTAGATTTCTTCACTTTAGACTTTCTTTCTTTACGAATTAATTGTGATATTGTTGGCATGTTTTCCTTAAAATAAAATTATATTCCTTCGACAACTCTAATCGGTGTATCAATAAAGGGACATTAATAATAACATACATATATAAAAAAAGTCAATGTCTTTATGTTGGAAAATTTATTATTTTATTACATCCCAGTTGTATCAAGGGTAGCTAAATCTCAAAATGTACTTTTGAGACTTAATGCTTGCATATCAGTTACGATATAAGCTTTATCGGTAGGGATAACGAAGTGATTCATTTGCCAATACGGCATTTGGTCATCAATATAAAATTGTGTGTGATCACTAAATGGTTCTGCAGGATTTTGAGAAAAAACACATTCAAAAGGAGGATAAGTAGAAGGAGGATAAGTTGCTCCGAATCCAACACGATTAGATTTTTGAGAACCATTTAAAAGTAATCATTCACTGACTGTATAATCTCCTGGAACTGGGGCAGTTGGATATTTTCTTGCCGCTTTAGGGAAATTAATTGTTCTGCCTTGTAAATCCATGTCAGTTTGTAAATACCTAAGTGGCAATTGTGTTGGCAAATCAACAGTTATTGAAGTATTAGTACTAACAGCACTTAATGTAACAGCGTTAACTTTCCCAGTACAGTTAATAGTAACTGTAGTGGTATCTGTCTTGGTTGTTGGTATCCCAGTAATTTTACCATCTGATGAAATAGTGACACCGTTGGGTAGCGGAGTATTTTTATCAACCGAAAAATTTACGTCTGTTACATCTGTATCCGAATCATGATCTTTTACTGATAATTGAGATTCTGATATTGCTTGTGAGACATCTCAATTATATGTTGAAGATAATGCTTGAATTTCTAGTCAATCATCATCAATATTAAATGTTATAGTTTTAGTGGCAGTTATATTAGGATAAGAACTGCTAGTTACTGATAGTTCAATGCTATATTCACCAGAATTAGCAGGAGTTCCATAAATTAATCCACCAGATGAAATGCTTAAACCGGAAGGCAATTGACCGGTTGTAATAGAATATGTAGCATCATTCAAAACAGTCCCAGTATTAGTTTTACTAACGATTTGATAGTCAGTAAATGTTTGAGCCTTCCCCCCCACAAAATTATGAGGACAGCTTACAATAAAGCTAGTAACTTCTTGCTCTTCAACATGAATAGTAAGAGTAATTTCATTAGATGAAATGTTAGGAAAAGTTGGACTACTAGCTGTAATATGAGCGTCAAAGTTGCCAGCAGTTTGCGGAATTCCGTGGTACATACCTGTAGTGGAATCAAATGTACAACCTATAATAGACAAATCAGTTTGATAAACAGGATCCATAACAGGTTTATTTTTATTAGTCATGGCATGAATTGGGCTTAATCCAGTTAAGGGACTGCCAACTTTGGCATTTACACTAGTTGTATCATCTGTTAAGATAATTTTTTCCAGTTTACTACAAGATGTTGCCATCAAAACTGGAGGTAGAAATAAAGACGGGGTTAACATGAATGGTAAAATTATTTTTAACAATTTTGTTTTCATAGTGCCTCGATCGATATGTTTCAATTTTCGTTCATTATATGAAATGAAAATAAATTAAGCAAATCAAATTTTAACTATTTGCCGAGTGGAAACGCCCGTCCACACACACACACACACACACAAATGCTGAAAAATCAACATTTTATTCAGTATTCAATACCAAATTTAATTAATTCAGATAAAGAAAAATATTTTTAAAAATTTTTCAAAAACAACGATATCTTCGTTAAATTTATCAACATTTTATGAATTTAAAGCATAGCTCTATCTTATAAATTACGATTAATAAAGTTGAGCAAATTGGCTTACTTTTAATTAATTTCCTAATAAAAAGTTTTATTTTTAATGAACTATAACAAATGATACCCAATAAACAATTGCACCAGTAACATATGCTACAACAAAGGAAGAGCATAGAGAAATGCCAAGATTTTTTCATCCGCCTTCCTTTTTAAGCACAGCCATTGTTGCCACACAAGATGTCATTAACATCATCATTACCATATAACTTAACCCTTCAGCAATAGGAATGTTTTGAAATTCTCCATTGGGATATAACATATTAATGTTAGCAATAGCAATTTCTTTCGCAGGAATAGCGCTTAATAATGAAGCGGTTAATTTTCAACCATCTCCATTATTAATTTTAGAAATGCCCTCACCAATATCGCCAAATCCAACTGGTATAAAAATATATTGCAATCCTTTAGATGCATAACCTAGTAATGAAGTATCAATGCTATCCTCATTATGTCAAATGCTAAAAGGTTGCCCAGGACAAATATGTAATAATAATCAAATTAATAAACTAGCTATGACAATAAACTTAGCTGCTTTTTTAATAAATTGTTTTAGTTCTAGTCAAACGGTTTTAAAAATAACTACAAAATCAGGTTTACGTCAATCTACCATTTCAATTAGAAAAAATGATTTAGTTTTACGAAACATAGTTTGGGAAAATACGAGCCCCATAAATAGGGCAATCAAACCGGAAGCAATAGTAAATATAATCATTGAACATCAGCCTCATACACCAAATAACAGATTAGATACATAGGCAATGACAATTACTCGTGCACTGCAAGCTAAAAACGGTGCAATCAACATAGAGATGATTCTTTCTTTTTGTGAATTGGCACTTCTTGCCAACATGATAGCAGGGACATTACAACCAAAACCAGTTAGTAAATTTACAATACTTCGACCACTAATACCAAATCGTTCAAAAGCTCGATCTAATAGTACAGAAACCCTAGATAAAATACCGACTTGATTAATGATATTAACCAATATAAATAAAATCACAATAACAGGAATAAAAGATAAGACTGCAAAAAAACCGTTTAACACACCATCCGTAAATAAACCTCCTACTCATTGGGCAGTTGGTGTAGCATTCACATAAGTATTTTGAATATTTGCAATAATTAATTTGTTGCATAAATCATCAGCAATTAAAGTTTGTAATCCTCCACCTGTTCATGGTCCAAATGAGATAAAATATATGAAAGCTATTAATAATAAAAATAACGGAATCCCAATTCATTTATTTAAAGCAATACGATCTATTTTGTGAAATTTATGTTTTGGTACCTTTACAAATTCTTCTTGGGTAATAGTCGTAGCATCTTGGATAATTCTATTAATGTATGCTCTTTTGGTGCCAATAATTTCTTTATAAAAACATCTATCACCTATTATCGACATTGCTTTTTTGTAATCTTCTGGATAATGTTGTGCTAATGATTCTTTGACATAATCATTGCCTTCTAATAGCATTAAAGCATAGAAACGACTAGTAACTTTACGAGAAGGCAATATTTTAACCAAACGACGAATGTAATCCTCAATTTTAGGGGAATAAGTAACAATGTGAGGATTAACAAATTTATTTTTGATACTACCCTGTCTTGCTTTATTAATACCTATATTCCGATTAGCTTGTGTTAAAACAACGTTAGCATTATTTAAATATCGGCTTAATTTCTTTACATTAATAGCACCATGATGTACTTCATCTATCATGTTAATAACAACTGTATTTAACATACCAGTTTCAATACATTGTAAAGTCAACATTAAATCTCTTTGAATGGATTGTGCACCAATAATGTTTACAATTTTGTCGTAATGCTCGCCAAAAATTTCATGGGCAACTACTTTTTCTTCATCAATTGGATGAGATAAATTATAAATTCCTGGTAAATCTACTAAAGCAATAGATTTGTCATTACGATAACGTCCCACTGTATCTTCTACAGTTAAACGGTCAATATTACTTACAGCAGCCGTTGAAGTAGTGATTTTGTTGAAAAAAGTAGATTTACCAACATTAGGTGTGCCTAATAATAAGTATGTTTGTTTGACTCCAGTAAGCTTACGATAGCCACCATGATGACAAGCAACTTTGTGATGTTGCTTATGTCAATCATTAAATATCTTACTATTATCTATTTTGGAACTGTTTATTGTCTTTGTATTCCCTGACATTGATGTACCTACAATCTTCTGCTCTCAACACATATTCCACACCATATATCAATAAATGCAATAAACTATTACTTTTGTTGTAGTCTAGTATTTTTAGAATCGTGTTTTTAGTAATGCCGATGTTGTCCAATTTATGTAAAACATGCTGATCTTGAAAACGAACATCAGTTACTTCTACCACTTCCCCTTTTAACCGGTAAGATAGTTGCATATGTCAAGTATTATAAACTCTTATATAATTAAAGTGAACATATAGATTGCCGACTAAGAGTGCAGGCACTATGTGTTTTTTATTTAGCATTTAGTTACTAATTTTAAAAAAATATCGACTTTATTTAATTTTTAATACAAATTTAAGGTTGTTTTTATTTTCATTCTAATTATTGTCACTTAATTCATAATTTGTGGAGTCTGTAATAAAGCAATTAGTTTCTTATTTAGACAAAAGAAGCATTATTTTAATAAATATACTTTGTAATTAGCAAAATCTAAAATGCGATAAAAACGTACCATGTTTCTTCAATTACCAATAATAATAATCTTAGAATTTTTATTTAATT
>JAIRME010000045.1 GCA_031258945.1 Mycoplasmataceae bacterium
AAAAAATAAATAAACTATTCTAAAAAAAACTTCACAATTTTGTTAGTTAGTCACAAATTTTAAATTCAAGTGAAATACATTACGCTTGTAATAAGGTAATTTATTTTATTTATGTATAATCTTTTCTCGCACAACAGCGAAATAGTATTAGTTGTCTAATAGCTAGTAGCAAAGTGTTAGTAGTAAGTTAGGCTGATTTAACCGAACCTATTAATACTAGATTAAGAAACTAAGAACTATTTAATACTTTTGTGCCTAAATTAATTAGGAGAAAAATAATATACAATGAGATATACAGGTAGTGTAAATCGTAAATCACGTCGATTAGGGTTTTCAATTTTAGAGAATAATAAAGAATTTTTAAAAGGTAAAAAAAGAACTTATGCTCCCGGTCAACACGGACAGGCTAATAAAAAATTAAGTGGTTACGGTGAACAATTGGCTGAAAAACAAAAAATTGCATATCTTTACGGTGTAAACGATCGCCAATTACGTCGTTTATTTACGGTTGCTAAAAAAATGAAAGGATCAAATGCTTTAAATCTATTAATTGTTTTGGAATCACGTTTAGACAATTTGGTTTATCGCATGGGGTTTGCCCCTACACGTAGAAGTGCTCGTCAGTTAGTTACACATGGACACATTTTGGTAAATGGTAAAAAAGTAGATATCCCTAGCACCATTATTCCGCCTAAAGCTATTGTGAGCATTAAAGAAAAATCACATAAGTTACCTCTAATTACTCGAGAAGAAAAAGTGGGAACGTTAGGATTTGTAAAAGTTGATAATGCAACTTTTAGTGGTGAATATTTAAGATATCCTGAACGTAATGAACTAAATCAAGAAATTAACGAAACATATGTTGTAGAATGGTATAACCGTCTTGTTAAATAAATGTATTATTTGTTGTTTGATTAAATAAGATTAAACAAAGCACTAAATAATCATAAATTTACTTGCTCTTGAAAATTGGTTTTTTATTTTTTCTTGCTTTAATAAAAATCACTAAATAAGTAATAAAACCACCCAAACCAATAATAGCAGGAAAATAAGTGGTAGATGTCCTTCACATAAAGATGGCATTATCAATTCCTGGTTTTGTGCCCTCTTGATAAGAAAGTAAAATGCGCATTTGTAATTGCATCATACCTTCACCACCTGGGATTGGTAAATAACGATTAGCTGTTGTTACTACGCTAACTGAACCTACGACTTTAATAAAGGTAAGAAAATTAAAAAAAGTGTTGTCACCAAAATGTACAACTACTAATGAAGCATACATTGTAATAAATCATAATAAAGCAGTGATTAGATATATAAAAGCAATTCATAAATTATTTTTTCATTGTTTTAAATAATGTTTTGCACTTCTATATAAAGCACCTTCAACTAAATATTTTTGATATGTTTGACTTTTTGTGTGATATTGTAAATGGAAAAATTGCTTGGTACGATTAAAAATACGCGAAAGTAGATAATGAATTTTTTTATTAAAGCCAGATATTCAATAAAAAACAAACATCAAAAGATCTATTCCTATACCTATGCTCGCTAGAATAACTACTATCATTCCTGATTTATTATCAAAAGAAAGAATGATAGAAAATTGAGTGGTTAAATATATAAAAGCTGGTAAAGTAATAAATACTAATATGGTATGATAAATGAATTCATTGATCCATACTATTGCTGTGGCTTGAGCCGTCGTTACACCTTGAGTTTTTAGCCAAAACATGTTGTATGGCTCAGTTAATAAGATACCTGGAGAAATAGCCGTTAAAAAAGCCGAAGTTGAATAATACAATATTGCTTCTTTTAGAGGTACTTTGATCCCTAAAGCTTTTAGTCTAATCATATATGGTACAGAAACATTAAAAAATTTAAAGAAAAAATATGTAGTTAATAAAATTAACATGAATGTTGCCATTGACTTGGTGTTGGGATCAATAAAAGCATCATGGATTTCACTAAATAAACTAGAAAAGCTAAACTTATTAAGAATAGTAGTAAACGATATCACTACCAAAGCAATCATAATAATTAAGGCAAGAGCTATAAAAGTAACTTTTTTAGCATCAAGAAAAGCATGCTCAGATTTAGATTTTTGCTCAATGGTTTTGTGGTTCATTTAGTTTATGATTATAGTAGGTTAGAGAATATAGCAATCTAATCAATATTTTTACATAAAACACATCATGCTAAGAACGTTAACTTTATACATAACGTATTAATCTTAATATAATCACAGTCATTAGTTTATCAACAAAATTTTATAAATATAAGGATGTAATATATGGCGAACATGGACTTAATAAAAAAACTACGAGGTATGACCCAAGCTGGTGTAATGGATGCAAAAAAAGCTTTGGAGGAAAACGGTGATGATTTAGATAAAGCCGCCCAATGACTAAGAGAAAAAGGAATTGTAAAAGCCGCTAAAAAAGCATCTGCTGTAGCAACTGAGGGAATTATAAAAATAATGATTCATGCTGACAAAGCTTTACTCATTGAAATTAATTCTCAAACAGATTTTGTAGCCATGAGTAGTAGCTTTATTGAATTATCAAATGAAATCACACAAGCTATTTTTAATGCTAATCCAAATACCCTAGAAGATGCGTTAAAGGCAAAAACAATTAAAGGTTTAACAGTAGAAGAAGCATGTACAGAATTAACAGCACGTATCGGTGAAAAAACTGCTGTTCGTCGTTTTGAAATAATTAATAAAAAATCTGATGAAGTATTTGCTCATTATGTACATAACAATAACAAAATCGGCGTATTATTAGTACTAACAAAAGGTTCAAACGATATAGCCGGACATGATGTTGCTATGCATGCTGCTGCAATGAATCCTAAATTTTTAAGCCAACAAGATGTTGATCAAGCATGACTAATGAATGAAACAAAAATATTAAAAGAACAAACAATTGCCGAAGGTAAGCCTGCTGATAAAGCTGAGATGATCGTGAAAGGTCGTGTTAAAAAAATGTTAGCAGAAGTTTGTTTACTAGACCAACAATTTTTTAAAGATCCTTCTAAATCAATTCAAGAGTTTTTAAATAGTCATAAATCAATTGCTATTAAATATCTTCGCTATGAAGTTGGTGAAGGCATTGAGAAAAAAAATAACGATTTTGCTGCCGAAGTAGCTGCTCAAATGAAATTTAACTAATGATAAAAGAACGAATTATTATAAAAATATCAGGTGCGGCTTTAAAGGAAAGTCAGCATAATCATATTTTATCTTCCATTAAATTAAAAAATATTGCTAAGCAAATTAAAATTATCCATCATAGTTATGATGTTGGTATAGTTGTGGGAGGAGGTAATATTTGGCGTGGTGGTACCAGTGATTTAAAATTGTATCGCGAAGCACAAGCTCATTACATGGGGATGATAGCTACCATCATTAATTCCGTTGCCTTGAAAGAAGCTCTGCTTAAGATAGGTGTAAAAGCTGAAGTTCATTCTTTGTTACCATGCCCTAAAGTGGCTATTAATTATCAAAAGAATACTGCTAATAAAGCATTAAGTCAACACAAAGTAATAATTTTAGCCGGAGGTACTGGTAAACCTTTCTTTAGTACAGACACAGGCGCTGCACAAGATGCAGTTGAATTAAAGGCGAAAAGCATCATAATGGGTAAGGATGGTGTGGATGGTGTTTATTCAGATGATCCAAAAAAAAATAACAAAGCAATTCGTTATGCGCATTTAACCTTTCAAAAAGCTATTAATGAAAAATTAAAAATTATGGATTTAAGCGCTTTAAAAATATGTCAATCTCATAATATAAATATTGTAGTATTTAACATGGAAAGAAAGAATGCTATTGTGAATGCTATAAATCACAAGATACCAATTACGATAGTAGACAATAAATAGGAAAAACATGCAAGAATGAAAAAAATTACAAGAAGAATTTGAATTAGAAGCAAACGATGTTACTAATTGGTTGGATGATGAATATACACGGATCCGTAGCGGTCGTGTTAGTTTAAACATTTTAGATATTGTCAAAATAGAAGCATATGGTGAAATGATGAGCTTAAACCAAATTGCTAACTTGCAAATTGTAGATGCTCGTCAAATTTTGATTAAACCATATGATCGCGGGCAAATTCACGATATTGCAAAAGCTATTACAGCTAGTCAACTGAATGTTAACCCTCAAGTTAATGCTGATAATATTCGCTTGATATTTCCTGCCCAAACAGAAGAAAATCGCCGACAAAATACTAAAAAAGCTAAGGAAATTTTAGAAATAGCTAAAACTAAATTGCGTAACGTACGTAAAAATATACAAGATCAATACAAAAAAGTAAAAGACACTGTTAGTGAAGATTTAATTCGTTTTTTTGAAGAAGAATTAAATAAAATTACTAAAACATACAATAATAAATTAGAAGATATTTACAATAAAAAAGAACAGGAATTAATGCGTATTTAAAAATGTTAAATAGTATTCCTCAGCATGTTGCCATCATTATGGACGGTAACGGACGTTGAGCTAAGCAATTAAAAAAAACTCGTACTTTTGGGCATAAAAAAGGTCTCACAATTATTGACGAAATTGTGAACACTGCCATTAAATATCACATTAAAGTATTGTCACTTTTTGCTTTTAGTACCGAAAATTGACATCGTTCATTAAAAGAAATTAATTTCATTATGCATTTAGTTGAAAATAAATTAACAAAAAAGACATTGACTTCTTTTAATGAACACGGTATACAATTTCGTTGAACAGGTTTTGAAAAACATTTACCTCAATCAATGGTAAAAAAAATGTTATTAATGCAAAGTGCTACTAAACATAATTCAAGAATTATTTTAAACATTTGTTTTAACTATGGAGGTAAACAAGATATATTACAAGCCGTTCAAAAATTTAAAATTGGTGTTAACTTTGAAAATTTGCTTTTAACTAAGGATCTGCCTTCAATTGATTTACTTATTAGAACCGGTAACGAAAAACGCATTAGTAATTTTATGCTATGACAATTAGCATATGCTGAGATTATTTTTGAACCAATTTTTTGACCAGCTTACAATTCCAAAATCTTTTCAAAAAATTTATTAGAATTTTCTAAGAGACAAAGGAGATTCGGAAGAGTCTAATGATTGTTAATAAATTAAACAAAGAAATGAAAGACTCCATGAATAAACGGACTCGTAGTGGTCTTTTGATGATGTGTTATGGATTTGGTATTTTATTTTGTCTAACTTTAAGCGATCAATTTTCTAATGGTTGAGCTAGTTATTTACCAGAAAATATTCATAAAAATATTTCTTTTGCATTTGCGATTATTAGTATTCTAAGTATTGCTTGAATGAGTATTTTTATAGCAAGAGAATTACATCACTGTTTTATTGATACGAACAATAGAAAACATATCATTTTCATTGCGATTAGCATGTTATTGATCCAATTAGTACCTACTTTTATTTGGTTGTACCCTAACTATTTCACTGTTAACAATAAACTAATCTGGTTTTTGGCATTTTTTATAAGTGTTTTAGTCATATCATTGTTTAGTTTACCATTTCTATTCATAATGGTTAACCATAGTAAAAGACCTACACAATTTAACAAAATTGTATTCCCATTTTTAGTAATTGGTATAGGGTGAACATTAGGATGTGTTTATTATTTAAGCATTCAAAGGTATTGAACTACCATCTTAATTTTGGTAGCGGTGGTAGTAGTTTGCGATATTGTTGCTTATTTTGCTGGAATATTATTTGGTAAACATAAAATGGCTCCAACAATATCTCCTAAAAAAAGTTGAGAGGGGGCTATTATCGGTTCGATTGCTTCATCTGCATTAATTATTCTATTTATTTTTCTATTTTCATTGATTCCCCATATCCCTTGCTCAAGCATGGATACACCTTTTAATTTTTTTGGTGTACAATTTGAAAACTATTTTAACAATATGTATAAAAATTGAGTATGGTGAGTAGTGATTAGTCTCATTATTATTACCTTAACTTTTTTTTCAATTTGTGGCGATTTATTATTTAGCTGATTCAAGCGTAAAAATAATATCAAGGATTTTGGTAACAGTTTACCAGGACATGGAGGTTTTCTTGATCGCATTGACTCATTCGTAGTGGTAGTAGTAGTATTTGCTATTATTACTTTTATCATTTCCATTTTTACCATTATTTATCATGCATCTCATGATAACATAGATATTTACAAATATCTATTTAGAGGTTGATACAAATAATGAGAATTCTGGTCTTAGGTGCCACTGGAAGTATCGGTCAACAAACTATTAGTATCATTAAAAAATTAAAATATCAATTGGTGGGAATTAGTTTTAACATTAATAGCAAATTAGCTGCCCATATCAAAACAAAATATAAATATTCACCAAGCGATCACAAACATTCAAATGTTAGAAGTTTTAGCGAACTAATAAAAAAATCCAACCCCGATATTGTAGTTAATGCAATTGTGGGGTTTGCAGGATTAAAACCAACAATTGTTACGATTCAAAATAAAAAAACATTGTGTCTGGCTAATAAAGAATCGTTAGTAGTAGCAGGCAAATTCATAACACAATTAGCTAAACAAAATCATGTCAAAATTTATCCGATTGACAGCGAACATACGGCACTATATCAGATCATTAGCCAAACTCCAAATAAACGCTTTAAAAAAATATACATTACTGCTAGTGGTGGTCCATTTTACAAACTTCCAAAAAATCAATGACATAAAATTACATATCAGGAAGCCATAAAACATCCAACTTGAAAAATGGGTAATAAAATCTCCATTGATTCATCTACACTAATTAATAAATGTTATGAAATAATTGAAGCATATTGATATTTTCACACTAAGAATATTGAACCGCTTTATCATCCACAATCTCTTGTGCATGCTATTGTTCAATATTCTAAGAAAAAGTTAATGTTTGTAAGTAAACCAGATATGAAATTATCAATTTATCAGGCTTTAACTCAATTTAAAAAAACATCCATGCATGTTATTACTTATGACAGAAAATATCAATTAGAGAAAATTGATAGTAAGAAATGAATTCCTATTAAGTGGGCCTATCAAGTATTAAAAAAACCCAATTCATCTTTACCGATTATTATTAATATAGCGAATGAATATGCTATCAATTTATTTAGGGTTCAAAAGATTAAATTTGATGATATTATTCCGTTAATTACTAAATGCATTAATCATTTTAAAGTTACTAATATTTCTTCTTTCCCAGAGGTCTTTTCACTTCAAAAAAAGATCAACAATTATTTAAATTACAAGTTCATTAAACAAAATAATACCAAATAAAAATATGCATTTATAATGCAAACAACTATGGATAAGTTTAAAACATTTTTTTCACGTATAGGCTTACTTAACGAACCACAGTTTGATGAACTTTCACGGCATGCACAATTTGAAATTAAATTACCTACCAACAAAGTTGGAGCACCACTCAAGACCACATTAAATATTCTTTTAAAATCCGTTCCATCATCTCAATTAATTAATACTTTGTACGAAAATATTGAAAATATTAAAGATAAACTAAATGTTGTCTTTATAGGTAATCCTATTCCAATTGATATACATCAGTTGAGTTCATACATTCTGCTTTTTTTTAAAATTAATGGAATTAATAATGTCTTATTGAATAATTTAATTCAACGTGAAAATATTGCAATTACTGACTCTGGGTTAGTAATGATTACATACGATAGTAAATCTGAAATGAAAGAGTTTAAGTTTATTGAAAAAACACTATTGGATTTTTTACGTTCAATTAATTTATTTGTTACTGGCTTTGACTATCAAGCTAATCACGATCAGAAGCAATTGAATGCTTATAAAAAAGTAAAAGAAGAAGAAATATTGGCAACATTAAGACCGACTAATGTAGACGAATTACAACTACGTAGAGTTATTGCTTATAACCAAAATATTTTTATTAACAAATATAAAGACCCAATTACTAAAATATCAAATATTGTCTACACTGGTGAAAACCAATACCTTAATGTGAGTGGAGAAATTTTTAAAATTAATGTTGATATATTAAAAAATGGCGCACAAAAATTTGTTTTTTATGTGAGCGATTATGAAGATTCAATTGCAATTACTTTATTTGCTGGGGTAAAGAAAGCTTTCAATGCTTATGGGGCAGATATTAATCTACCGTTTCATTATCTTAAATCTTTTGCAAAAGGAGACTGAGTTAAAGCACGGATTAGAATAGACCAAAATAAATATACCAATAACGAAATACAGGGTCTATGCAATTACATTACCAAAGTTAATAAACCTAAACAATTTGCGAGAGATGATTTGGAACATAAAACAAGAATTGAACTATTGGCACATACTAATATGTCTATGTTTGATGGTCTAATTGAACCAGAAAAATTAGTACGTCGTTCTAAAACATATAATTGACAAGCAATCGGCATTGCTGACCGTTTCAATGTACATGCATATCCTGTGGTTATGAATGCCGCTGCTAAATTTAGACAAAAAATTGCTTACGGTTTAGAATGTAATGTTATTAATCGTCAAATTGATATTGTAATCAATCCTCATGAACAAGACTTGAATAATAATGAATATGTTATTTTTGATATTGAAACAACGGGATTAAATAATGAATATGACGAAATCACAGAATTTGGAGCCATTAAAGTTAAGAACGGCATGATAATTGATGAAGTAGATTGATTCGCTAGTATTTCTAAGCCTTTATCCTATAAGTTGCAAGAAAAAACACATATTACCAATGAAATGTTGATGGGTCAACCAAACATCAAGGAAATATTGAAAAGAATTGTACATTTTGTAGGTGATGCCACTTTGATTGCCCATAATGCTGCTAGCTTTGACATCCGTTTCATCAATAAAAAATTACAACAAAATAATATGCCTATTTTAACTAATACAGTGATTGATACATTGCTATTGTCATATGCTATTAACACTCATTTAGTAAGACATAATTTGGGAGTCGTAGCACGTGATTTAAAGTTAAACTACGATGAATCAACCGCACATCGTGCTAATATTGATGCTCGCGTTTTATATGAAGTTTGATTATCCATGATACATCGTTTAGAAAAATTGGATATTAAAAATATTAATGATATCAATGTTAAATTACAAAATGATAAATTACATCATAACCAGTTTGGTCATTTTGTCGTCATTTATTCACGAAATCAGCAAGGGATAAAAGATATTTATAAATTAGTATCGCATTCTCATACGAAAAACTTACACCGAAAACCAAGAGTTTATATAGATGAAATTAAAAATAATCGTGCTAATTTAATTGTTACAAATCATCCGACTGAGAGCGATATTTGGGATATTGCTTTAAACGGAAGCGATGAACAATTAGCAATGGCAATGATGTTTTATGATTATATTTTTGTAGCCCCTGTAAATAATCTATTGCATTTAATTCATCGCGAAGAAATTAACGAACAAAACGTAAAAAAAACAATCAACAGAATCATAGAAGTAGCTAATAATGTAAATAAAAAAGTAATCGCAGTTAGCGATGCGTACTATTTAGACCCTAATGAAAAAATTGCACATGATGTTTATGTTCACACCAAACAAGGTGGTGGTAGTAGTCATCGCTTATACCGCTATGGTGATAGCAATAGTGTCATGCCAGATATGCATTTACGGACTACGAAAGAAATGCTGAATGAATTTAATTTTCTAAAAGATGAAGAGAAAATTAGAGAAATTGTGATTGATAATACTCATTTATTTATCAATCAAATTGATGGTGACATTAGACCAGTAAAAACAGGCTCTTTTCGCCCTAAATTAGGTGATGTGTCAACTAAATTGAGAAATTTAGTCAATGAGCAAGTCAATCAAATGTATGACAAGAAAATTCCTAAAATAGTTAATGATCGGATTGAACATGAACTAAAAATGATCATTGACAATGACTATGCTATTATTTATTGAAGTTGCTATTTATTGGTAAAACAAACCAATGAAGATGGATACATTGTTGGATCACGAGGATCAGTTGGCTCTTCCATTGTGGCATATTTATCTGGCATATCAGAAGTTAATCCCTTAAAACCCCATTATTATTGTAAAAAGTGTAAAAACATTGATTTCAATGTTTCTAATCATGCCGATGGTTTTGATTTACCTCCCCAAAAATGCCCTATTTGTGGTGCCATAATGCAAGGTGATGGTCATAATATCCCTTTTGAAACTTTTTTGGGATTTCCAGGTGACCCCAAAGTACCAGATATCGATTTAAATTTTCCTGGTGAATATCAACCTAAAGCCCATGACTTTATTCGTAGGTTATTTGGTGAAACTCGTACTTTTCGAGCTGGCACCATTTCTACTGTAGCAGAAAAAACTGCTTTTGGTTGAGTACGTAATTATTTTGAATTAACAAAACCTAATGAACAACCGAAGAATTCTACCATTGAATGAATAGCCTCAAAGTGTATGGATGTAAAACGAACAACTGGTCAACACCCTGGAGGAATAATTATTGTGCCACAAGAGTACGATATCTTAGATTTCACACCATACAATTTCCCAGCTGACAATAGAGATGTCAATTGATATACAACTCATTTTGATTACAAAAAGATTCATGACAATTTATTGAAATTTGATATTCTAGGTCATGAAGATCCAACATCTTTAAAAATGTTAGAAGATATTACTGGTATTAAAATTCAAGATATCCCTTTCCATGACGATGAAGTAATGAAACTCTATTATTCTATGGATTCACTTAGAATTGACCCTAATTTAATTTTGGGAGAAAAGATTGGCTCATTTGGATTACCTGAATTTGGTACACAATTTGTAAGAAGCATGTTGGCTGTTGCTCAACCTAAATCTTTTGCTGATTTAGTTCGTGTTTGTGGTTTGGCTCACGGAACTGATGTATGAAAAAATAATGCTGAACAATTAATTGTAAAACAAGGTATGAAATTGTCAGAGGTGATTACTTGTCGCGACGATATCATGAACTATTTAATTCATGTTGGCATCAATCATGAAGATGCATTTAAAATCATGGAATCAGTACGAAAAGGCAAAGGTTTAACATCTGATTGAATGTCTTTGATGCGTAAAAATGGTGTGAGCGATTGATATATTAATTCATGTAATAAAATTAAATACCTATTCCCTAAAGCTCATGCAACGGCATATGTTATGATGTCGTGAAGAATTGCTTGATTTAAAATTCATCATCCATTAGCTTTCTATGCCGTTTACTTTAGCGTGCGGCCAGATGTAAGTGATTTACCAACTATCTTAAAAGGCCCAGATGCTATTCGTAATAAATTGCATGATGTTAAAACTCGTCTAGCCGATTTCAAAACCAAGGGTAGTGTAAAAGCGAAAGAGGAAAATTTAATCCCTATCTATGAGTTAGCACTGGAAATGTATGCCCGCGGATATTCATTTACTAATATCAATCTAGAAAAATCTGATGCTTTTAATTATATTGTTGAAGGCAACACATTAATTCCTCCATTCAAAGTATTAGATGGAATGGGCGAACAAGCAGCTAATTCTATCATTCAAGCTAGAAACGAACGACCATTCAGTTCCAAAGCAGATTTAGCAGCAAGAACTAAAATCACTAAATCTATCCTCGCAGCATTCAATGTAATGGGTGTAACTAATAATTTGGACGAAGACAATCAATTAAGTTTATTTTAAAAATATGTTGAGTTAGTTTAAATTGTATATTAATTTTTTCATGAAATATCTCCTTGTTGAGTGCTCCACTTTTAGGGGTACAGCTTGCCATATTCATTTGTTATAAGAATTACTCAATTAAAATCTATAATGCTTTTGAAATATAGTGAGAGATAACAAACAATGAATAATATAGACAAAATTCCAGTAATCAAATATGAAGGGAAAAATAGTAAAAACCCATTAGCCTTTCACCATTACAACCCTAATGAAAAACTAATGGGCAAAACCATGAAAGAACATTTGAAATTTGCCATGAGTTATTGGCACACAATTAATGCAAGTGGAACAGATATGTTTGGTGGCAATACCATGGATAAAACATTTGGACTAAACGAAATACAAATGTATAAAGCTAAAGCAGATTTTGCTTTTAAACTAATGCACAAACTTGGTATTCAATATTATTGTTTCCACGATATTGATGTTGCACCTGAGGGTAATACATTAGCAGAGAGTGAAGCATACCTTAAAGAAATGACTAATCATTTATTGAAGTTGCAAAAACAATACAAGATTAAACTATTATGAGGTACTGCTAATATGTTTAGTCATAAAATTTTTATGACGGGAGCCGCAACAAGTTGTTGTGCTGATGTATATGCTGTTGCCGCGGGTAAAGTAAAAGCTGCAATCGATGCAACAATTAAGTTAGGCGGAACTGGTTATGTTTTTTGAGGTGGCAGAGAAGGCTATGATACGCTATTAAACACTGATATGGATTTAGAGCTTAAACATTTAGGTAAATTTTTAAAAATGGCACGTGATTATGGACGTAAGCAAGGGTTCAAAGGAGATTTTTATATTGAACCAAAACCAAAAGAACCAACTAAACACCAGTATGATTTTGATGTAGCTACTTGTGCTAATTTTTTAAGAACCTATGGATTAACCAGAGATTTTAGAATGAATGTTGAGGCAAATCATGCGACATTAGCTGGTCATACTTTTCAACATGAGTTACGTACAGCTACTATTAATGGTTTTTTTGGCTCCATTGATGCTAACCAAGGAGATATGCTATTAGGTTGAGATACCGATCAATTCCCTACTAATGTTTATGATACAACTTTGTGTATGTACGAAGTATTAAAAGCTGGTGGTTTCACTAATGGCGGCTTAAACTTTGATGCTAAAACACGACGTACTTCTAACACAATTTTAGATATTATTTATGCTTATATTGCTGGGATGGATGCTTTTGCTTTAGGTTTACGTAAAGCAGTAGCAATAATCCAAGATCGTCGAATAGATAAATTTATAGAAGAAAAATATAAATCTTATCGTTTAACATCGATTGGTAAAAAAATTGAAAATAATAAAACATCATTATTGGGTTTGTACAATTACAGTAAAAATATTCCTATTCATACCATTCATGTACCGAGTGGTCAACAAGAATATCTTGAGGAAATTTTTAATGATATATTGTTCAATCAATAAAAAATATTTATGTTTTTAGGAATTGATGTTGGAACAAGTTCTTTAAAAGTAGTTTTAAGTGATCGTAATGGTAAAATTGTCGCCACTGAATCAGCGACTTATGATATTTATTTACCTAAAGAAGGCTGAACTGAGCAAAATCCCAATGATTGATATCAAGCAGAAATTATTACCATTAAACGATTAGGCAAAAAATTTGATTTATCAAAAATTATTGCAGTCTCATTTTGCGGTCAAATGCATGGATTAGTTTTATTGGATAAAAATGACTATGTTATTCGGCCAGCCATTTTATGAAATGATAATCGTACAATTGACGAATGTAAATATCTCAATGAAAAAATTGGTAAAACTAAACTAATTCACTATACAGGTAATATTGCTTTCACAGGCTTTACTGCTCCCAAAATATTATGAGTTAAAAAACACGAACCACATTTATTTAAAAAAATTCACAAAATTATGCTACCTAAGGATTACGCAGCATATAAAATGAGTGCTGTCTTTGCTAGTGATTTTAGTGATAGTAGTGGTACTTTATATCTGGATGTAAAACATAAGTGTTGATCTAAACCAATGTTAGATATATTGGAAATAACTGAAAAACAATTACCACAATTATTTGAAAGTTATCAGGTAATTGGAAATGTATCATTGAATTTTGCAAAATTAACTGGTATGTCTACCAAAACCAAAATTATTATTGGCGGTGGTGACCAAGCAGTCGGCGCAGTGGGAACCGGGACTGTCGATAATAATCAATTGAGCATTTCATTAGGAACTAGCGGGGTTGTTTTTGCTGCAAGTCAAAGTTTTAAATCATTATCGTCTGGAGCAATGCATAGCTTCTGTCATGCGAATGGTCGTTATCACATCATGGGAGTAATGTTATCAGCTGCGGGTGCATTTGATTGGTGATTAAAAAACATTTTAAAAACGAATGACTTTACACTCATCAACAAAGAAATGAAAATGAGTCAAGCCGATAATTTGTATTTTTTACCATACTTAACTGGTGAACGTAGCCCCATCAATAATCCATATGCTCGTGGTGAATTTCATAATTTAGCATTAACTCATAATCGTGGAGACATGTCGCGAGCAATAATTGAAGGTATTAATTTTGGCTTATTAGATTGTTTGAATTCCATTACTGCTTTAAAGATTAAACCAAAAGTAGCCAGAGTTATTGGGGGTGGAGCTAAATCTGAAATTTGATTACAAATGTTAGCTGATATTTTAAATATTGAA
Source organism: Mycoplasmataceae bacterium (assembly GCA_031258945.1). Taxonomy (GTDB): domain Bacteria; phylum Bacillota_I; class Bacilli_A; order Mycoplasmatales; family Mycoplasmoidaceae; genus Malacoplasma_A. The sequence goes on from JAIRME010000045.1 coordinate 14,462, forward strand.
GTTAGTAAAATTAACACATCAGAGGGTGGTGCATTGGGTGCAATTATTTTAGCCATGGTAGGTACAGGTAGATATAAAAGCATCAGTATAGCTTGTAAACAAATTATTCGTGATGTTCAAATTTTTAAACCTAATTTAAAAAAACATCAATATTACTTGAACAAATTTAGAATTTGAAAAAAACTATATTTAAAACTTTACATTTAACTATGTAATGTAAATACCATTACATAATTGAATATAAAAATAATTAAAAAACTTCGCTACTCACACGAAGTTTTTCATATGGAGCAGGTAATCAGAATCGAACCGACGACCACAGCTTGGGAAGCTATTGTTTTACCACTAAACTATACCTGCAAATAAAACAAGTAAATTATATCTTTACAAAAATCAGTAATTTAGTAATTTGAAATGTGTATTTTTTTTCAATTTGGCTTAGATGATATTTTTAAACTGCAAAAAAAATATTGTCGTTTTTAGGTAACGAAAAACTTTATAAAATCCCCCCCCTTGCCGTCACATAATAGGTAACATGTATTTAATTAGCAATGGGGGGGGATTAATTGAAATAGTGCTATAAGCACTAATTTAGTTCTTTCTCTAAAAACAAGATCTTTGACAACGCCAAAGGTCTTGTTTTTTGTTGCTATCTGACAAAATTAAGGAGAGAAAAATGATACAAAATAAAACAACTTCAATGCAAAGAAAACACCATAAAAGAAGAATGGTATGAACTAGTATTTTATGCGGAATAGCATTAATGGGTACAGGTATTGGTATTGGTTGGGCAATCCATACTTCTAAAAAAACTAACCCTGATTTTACCAACCCACAAATTCTGTTAAAGAGAACGGAAGGTGATCCTTCTTTAAAAAATGAAGGTGACTATATAGAATACAATGTTGAATGTAATATTTCTTTATCTAATTTTACTGGTTCTAATGTATCTATTTCTGATATTGAACAAATTGGTCAAAATGGTCAAGGGTTTATATGACTAAGAGGTTATACTCCAGACACTCACGAAGTCCCCATAGAAAAACAGACTCGAATTATTTGAAATAATCCTGATGATATTAGTAAAGGAGTGCGTTTACATATTGAACTTATTAAAGACTATGATGGTTCATTAGGAGAGTTTTTACCAATTGATGTTACTTTTACTATCCATGATGACAAAAATAGATATGAAGACGTAAAAACAACTGCTCATGTTGTATTAGATAGCGACAATGATGAGCCTGTTATTACCAATGATCGCATTAGTAATGTTTCAACCATAAACATGGGGATGAATCGCGATACAACGATTGAAGATATAGTAAATTATTTACAAGCTACTAATGAAAGCATAAGCGGAACACAAACGCTAAATGATGATTTTTTTAGCCAAAATATTAACCCTTCACAAGTAGCGGCCTTATTTTTTATTGAAACTTTGAATATTTGAAAAAATTGTTTGGTAGATTTTTTCAACACATATGTGGATACAGAACAAGAATATGCTATGGATACTTCTTTTTATGATTTTTCTCAGTATACAATTGATTTTAGAATAGATGATATTATTTATTCAGGATCAGATACGTTTGGTAATAAAAAATTTTTCTGTTCTTTTGAACAAGAAATATTTAATAACAATAATGAGACTATAGATCTTTCTGAAAGTGGTGCATATTTTGTACCAAAATATCCATTTCCAAAAGATAGTTCTGATACCTTCTACCCTTTTTATGATATTCCATCCGCGTATTATTACGGAATTAATAAAACAATTTCAGATGTTGTATCATCTTATACAACATCAACTGAAAGGTGTGCGACTAATTTATCAGGAGGTAGTAATTTTTCAGCATCTCTCATAGATAGCAATGAATATATTTCTGGTAATTTGATAAATTTATGAGTATACCCATATCGTACAGGTGGCATATCATTATTCAATCAAACTGATTACACTCCAACATCCATTGCGGAACTATTTTGACCAAATGTAACTTTCGCAAATTAATATTTTCAAAAGTATTTTTACAATATTAAACTGACAATCATTCATATTTTATTAATTTATCATTGTGAAAAATTTAGTTGATATAAAACCTAATACATGTTAATCTAATATTCTATTCTGAGTTAATATCTATCTATGAGAAAAACGATGATATTTATGTTGTTTTTTGAAAGTATGACTACGCTCTCTTTTACGTGGGGAAGCAATTTGAACTTTAATTTTTCTACCATTAATTTCTCTCAAATTCTGAATTTGTTTAACTAAATGACTTTTGACTTCAATAAAACTATAAGTGTCTTTCACTCAAACATCAGTAATGTCTGTTAAAGGAATGTTCATATCTTTAGACAAGATATGGGCTAAGTTTTTATTATCAATGTTATCCTTCGTACCGATTGTAATAAAAAATCTAGTGGTTGTTCCAAACGATTTTGTTTGACGACTAAAAGTTTCATGTTGTGCATGCCCATCACGATGATTACGTTGAAAATTATTATGTTCTCTTCTAAAACTAGACTTATCAATTAATGGGGCACTAAAATCAATACCTTCCATTTTATGTTCATTTAAATGTTCTTTTATTTCTTTTTCAATAGTATGTAAGTGATGGTGTACGTCATGCGCAATTAATGTATAAGCACTACCAACCATTTTTGCACGTGCCGTTCGACCAATACGATGAATGTAATATTTCATATCTTTTGGTACATCATAATTAATAACTGCATCCACTCCTTTAACATCAATCCCCCGCGCTGCAATATCAGTTGCGACTAAAATTTGTAATTGACCTTCTCGAAAAGCTCGCATTACCCTTTCTCGTGCCGATTGTTTTAAATCACTATGCAAAGCATCCACTTTAAAACTTTGATCTCTTAATCGTCTTACTAATTCTTTAGCTTTACGTCTGGTATTAGTAAAAATCAAAACTAAATAAAATTGTTTATCTTTAATTAATTTAGTAATAACTTCAATTTTTTTAAATTCTGGCGTTTTAATGTAGTGTTGACTAATGGATGGAATATCCTTTTTTTCAATTGTTGCCTTAAAAAACTTAGGGTCTTTCTGGTATTTTTTAGATATTTCCATGATGTTTTTATCCATGGTAGCAGATAACAATATTGTTTGATGATGGCCACTGACTTTATGTAATATTTTATCAATATCACGAATAAATCCCATATCTAACATTTCGTCAGCCTCATCCAGAACAACCGTTCTGATGCGTGTTAAATTAATTGTTTTACGCTCTAGATGATCTAATAATCTACCTGGGGTACCAATGATAATTTGCGGTTGATCTCTCAATAATCGTAATTGTTGATTAATTTTTTGCCCGCCATAAATTGCTAATATTTTTAAACCATTAATGAATTCTCCGATTTTTTTATATTCGTTGGTAATTTGCAAAGCCAACTCTCGAGTAGGACATAATACTAAGGTTTGTATAAAACGATCGTCTAAATTAAAACGCTCTAATGTTGGCACAACAAAAGCACAAGTTTTACCAGTACCTGTTGGAGCTTGACCAATTACATCATGATTTGATAATGCTACAGGAATGATTTGAGTTTGAATATCTGTCATTTCTTGATAATTAGCCTTTTGAATTCCATCTAAAATTATCTTTTTAATTTTTAATTCATTAAATTTCATTGTATCATTTCTTTCTCATCGTTTAGTTTTTAAGAATATGGATTACTTAAAAACATTAAACGAACTAAGGCGTACCCATTAGAGTGAAGCACTAAGATTATAACCTTGATTCAAAACACAATACATAAAAGGTATACCCAATTTAGCTGCACAATAACATGCATCTTATTCCATTGAAGTCTCAATAAATTTGATTAGTTTTACTTCAAAAACTATTCAATATTGTTTAACACAAAATACTTTTTACATTTTCATCACAAATAAATTCATTCATAATAAGCTTTGCTTAATTGGAGAAAGAATAAAATGTTTTAAACATAAATAATGTAGACATGAAAATGAAGCTAAAATTCTTCAAGCAGATCACAATCTAGTCAAAATTGGTGATAACATTCTTGTTGATATTAAAATAAAGAAACGTATGCCTCCCATATGATGCAGAGAATGTTGTAACACAACCTAAACGTCCGAGACGAAGTCTTGACGAATGCATTAGTGAATCAATTACTAAAACGGTTCCTAACTTTATTAACGAAGCTTTAAAACCAATAGTGTCGCGTTTAGACAAACAAGATGAGTTTCATAGAGTTATTACTAACTATATGAAATCTCATCCTTAATTAAATCATAACTCAAGCCAAATATATAGTTCGTAGTTGTAATTAAAAGTCAAAATAATTGACTAATTATTTTTTTAAATATTTCTTTAAATATTCAGCAGTGTATGAAATATTTACTTTAGTCAATAATTGTTCTGGTGTGCCTGTTGCAATAACTTTGCCACCTAGTTCGCCACCTTCTGGCCCCAAATCAATAATATGGTCAGCACACTTAATTAATTCAAAATTATGTTCAATTACAATAACAGTTGCTCCATGGTCCACTATTCGATTTAAAACATTAATTAAATTTTTAATATCATGAGTGTGCAACCCAGTAGTTGGTTCATCCAATATTAATAAAGTGTTGTTTGATGCACGTTTTTGTAAGAATTTAGCTAATTTGATTCTTTGAGCTTCGCCACCAGATAATTTAGTTGCTGGCGTGCCTAGTTTAATATAACCTAATCCTACATCATTCATTAATTCTAATTTGTGTCGAATGTTTGGAATATTTTGAAAAAAATCCAAAGCTTCCATTACACTCATTTCTAAAACGTCGTATATAGATTTGCCTTTATATTTAATAGCTAATGTTTCGTCATTATATTTTTTGCCATTACATTCGCTACAAGTAATATATACATCTGGTAAAAAATGCATTTCAATTCTAATTACGCCGTCGCCCCAACACTTTTCACAACGCCCGCCTGGTATATTGAATGAAAATCTTCCTTTACTATAACCACGTGCTTTTGACTCTGGTAGTAAAGCAAATAATTCGCGGATATCATCAAAAACACTTACATAAGTGGCTGGATTACTTCGCGGTGTTCGACCAATTGGTTCTTGAGTAACCATAATTAATTTATCTAAACCATTAATACCTACCAACGATTTAATTGATGGTGCTTTGGTAAACGGTGAAAATAACATCTTTTGAATATTTTTGGCTAATGTTTCATTAATTAATGTAGATTTACCACTACCAGAAACTCCAGTAACCACAATAAATTTGCCAAGAGGAAAAACAACTTCTAAATTTTTTAGATTATGTTCGTTGGCACCCTTTAAAATGATTTTTTGGCCATTACCAGATCGTCTTACTTTCGGTACAGGAATATTTAATTTACCGCTTAAATATTTACCTGTAATAGAATGTGGGTTTCGCATTACTTCAGTTGGTGTTCCTACCGCTACAATATTACCACCAAACTCACCAGCACCTGGTCCAATATCAATTAGATAATCACTGTTCATCATCGTTTCTTCATCGTGCTCTACCACTATTAAAGTATTTCCTAAATCTCGCATTTTTTTTAATGTCTTAATCAATCTGTCATTATCTTTCTGGTGCAATCCAATCGAAGGCTCGTCAAGTACATATAGAATGCCTGTTAAAGAAGAACCAATTTGAGTAGCTAAACGAATACGTTGTGATTCACCACCTGACAATGTAGCTGCATTTCTCGCTAAAGTCAAATAATTAAGGCCCACATTATCTAAAAATGTTAAACGATCAATAATTTCCTTCAAAGCTAATTTAGCAATTTGTTGTTGCTGCTCAGTTAACTTTATATTTAAAAGAAAGTCAATACATTCACGTACAGATAATTGAGTTACTTCAATAATATCTTTGTTATCAATTTTCACTGACAATGCAGCTGGTGATAATTTTTTACCATGACATCATTCACAAGTTTTTTCAGACATATACTTGGAATAATATTGTCTTGCCATTTCTGAAGTAGTTTCCAAATGCCTGCGCTTAACTAGCTCCAATACTCCTTCAACATAATCAAATTTTTTGTAAGAATTACCACTACTAGAACGTAATTCAATATTAATAGGTTCTTGTGAACCATACATAATTAAATCTAGCTCTTTTTTAGTAAATTTACTTAATGCTTTATTTTTATCTATTTTGTAATACTCTAACATCACATTGTATCTTTGCCAATCAATTGAAGTGGTATTAACAGTATTTTTAAAATAGTCTAAACCACCAGCATTGATAGACAACGCTTTATCAGGAATCATTTTATTTTCATCAGGTTCATAGGTAAACCCCAAACCCTTACAATGTTCACATGCACCAAGTGGTGAATTAAACGAAAATAATCTAGGTTCCATTTCAGGAATTGTAAAACCACACACTTTACATGAATGTGACTGGGAATATAAAATTTCGTTTTCTTCATTGATAACTATCACTTTGCCTTCACCATATTTTAATGCTGTCTCTAACGCATCGTTGATACGTGATTTTGTTTCATGATCATGATGTGCAATAATACGATCAACGATAATATGGAGGTTGTGAAATTTATTTTTATCTAATTCAATTTTCTCATCCAAGGAATAATTCTGATTGTCAATTCGAATGCGTAAAAAACCTTCACTTCTTAACTTTTCCAATTCTATTTTAAAAGTACCTTTTTGATGGTGTGCATAGGGTGCTAAAATCTGTAATTTATCGCCATCTTTAAAATTTTCCACAATTTTGTTCAAAATTTGTTTAGTGGTTAATGTTTCAATCGGTCCATGTCCATTAGGACAATATGGAATCCCGATACGAGCAAATAATACTCTTAAATAATCATAAATTTCAGTTACTGTACCAACAGTAGAACGAGGATTATGTGAAGTTGATTTTTGATCAATACTAATGGATGGAGAAAGCCCTTCAATTAAATCAACATCTGGTTTTTCATTACCGCCTAAAAATTGGCGTGCATATGAAGATAATGATTCGAGGTAACGTCTTTGTCCTTCAGCATAGATAGTATCAAATGCTAGTGATGATTTGCCCGAACCAGATAAACCAGTAATTACTACTAATTTATTTTTAGGAATAATGACGTCAATATTTTTGAGGTTATTTTCTCTTGCCCCTTTAACAATTAATTTATCAGTCATGGGAAATTATTTCTTCTTTTTTAAGTTAGCAAATGATTTGGTAATGTTATCGCTAAGAATTGTAATAACCTTATTGGTTTTCTCAGCGGCTTTGGTAGCATCAATTCGTTTTATTTTTTCTTTAATCAATTCAATTTCTGCATCCATTCGAATACGTATAGATTCATCGCTTACATCTTTGGGAATAGTTAAATAAGTGTGAATGTCATCCAAAGCACTAATGATAGATGGTTGAGCCCTATCATATTCTTTTAAAATATCTCGTCTTAAACCTTCATATTTTCTATTGGTTAATAATTGATAACCAATATAAATGACTGCAGCCAGCGCAATTTTTCGACTAATACTCATACTATTTATCCTTAGCGGTAATATCTTTTAATTTGTTAATGAATTTACTAGCAGTTTCTTTATTTTTAGTAACATACTGCATCAAGGCATCTGCATTTTGATTAATTAAAGATTCAAATAAATCAATGAAATTAGAAACCTTACCTAAAGCCTCAATCGTGGGTGCTAAAATTTCAGATTTATATGTTAAGTCTTCTACCAAATAGTCCAATTTCTTGGCAACAATACCAATTTTACGATAAGCAATAATCATGTATATTAAAGCTATTAATAGCACTAATAAGACTATACAACCAACAATGATAATTATTGTTATACCTGTGGTTTCAGTTGAGCTAGCATTTAACATGACCCAATTATATATTTACAAATCTGGTAAAAGCGATCAAATTTATAACTATTCACCGAAGACAAGGGAACGTTCGTCCACATACACAAAAGATAGTAAATCATGGTTTAATCCGGTTATTGTACTGTTTTAAGGGATGTTTTCAGCCTAACTATTCATCATATATCATTATTTTGCAAAGAACAGACCCAGCTTGTTGTGTTGGTGAAATGGCTTTCAAGGTATAACCATATGTGCCAGCTGGTGCTGTTAATGTTCCTGTTATTGCCCCTGTGTTAGCGTTCAAAGTTAATCCTTCTGGTAAAGAACCACTTGTACTATACATAATATTGTCGCGAAGAGCACCGGTGGTATCATAACATTTCACATTATCGTTTATATTTACCGTCGCCCCAGTATTAATTAAATAGTCATCATCAACATTAGTAATAAATAAAGAATCCATGGATGGGTTTGTTCACATAGCATCAATAATTATCTTGTTTCATGACACTGTTGAAAGATCTGTTGTATTTATATCTACTTCATCATTTGTGCCTCAACAAGTAATGGACATTGAACTATATGTTGGTATTCTTTTAAAATAAATTATTGTTGTTCCTTTTCCTCCTTCTCCTCCTGATGTGGCACTGAAAAAAAATACATTCTGCGATCTACTAAAAGAGTTATTTAATGAATACCTTCCAGTAGGACTTTTATCGTTCGCAGTGGTCGCGACAAGTTCATATGTTCCAATAGAATAATCATGTATGGCATCCCCGAAAACAATGTCTGAATCAGAGTCCATAGCAAGGCATTTCAAAGTTTCAAAATTAGTGGCAAATGTCGGTGTTTTGGAACAGGCACTAATAAAAGATATCGGAAACGTAATAGATGATAATGCTAAGATTGGGGTCGCGAACTTTAATAATTTTATCTTTTTCATTTTTTATTTCTCCTTGGTTATCTAAACATTCATTATAAAGTAATGGGGGGGGGAGTTGTCAACCCATAAAGGGCAACTATATCACCAACGCGCGTATACGTATGAGCGCGAAACATACCTAACATGTTAGGTAAATTCTGTAATAATCATTGATAAAAATCAAAAAAAATAAATTATAAAAATTTCTAAAAAAGTCTTTTTTTAGAAAATTATTATGTCGAATATTTACCATGTAAGTACATGATCTAAAATGCCACGGCGAATAGTTACTTATACTTTTTTTACTTGATACTTACTTAGCGGCTCTTATAGTTAAAATAAAATGCATTTTGAAAATGATAGTGCTTGGATATATATTTTTTTCATTTTATACTACTTCGTAACTAACAATAATTGAACCAAAATAATTGTCGCCAAAAGCTTCAATATAACATACACCATGATTAGGTTCACTAGTTACCACTTGCGATCAAAATGCTTCTCATCCACTCAATGGAGTTGTTGTAGTGTTTAATAATTCTACTCTTAATCTAATGTCTTGTCTATTTGGTTGTTTGATAAAAGTACCTAAATTTTTGTTAACAATAATAGTATTAATATCAACTCCTTTTGGATATTCAAAAGTAACTTGTGCCTGCCCGCTAAAGAACGAATTCCCCAAATTAACATTAATCATTGCACCAAAATCATTAAAATTAACAGTCAATTGCTGGAGTACTTCATTCCATGAATGTAAATCTCAATCATTAGGTGAAAGTTCATTCATTGCAAAAAAAGTTTTAACCACATCTAATTCGGTTGGTTTCCCATCATAAAAAGAACCAATATCTTTTTTAGGTAGTTGACCAATATCTCTTTGTGCAAGATAACAAATAATTTCAGGTGATTTAAATTCTTGTTTGTGGACTGATGCAACTAATCAAAACTTAAATTGTAAAACATCAGTTGGAAAGATAACATCATCGCGAAAAGAAATCGTTAATGAATGTGTTCCATCATCATCATTACCATGCAATCCTTCTATTTTTAAAATTTGATCTCAACTATAAGTATCTGGTAGATTAGAGTATTCAGTTCAATGAATATCATTTCACTTTATCCCTCCCCCCCCAGCATACTCCACTGATAAAACTGTACTATTGTAATTAGTATTAACACAGCTAATGGACTCGTATGATAATGCATAATTAATGCTAACCTCATCATTCGACTTTCTCATTAAAAATCAATATGTACAAAATCCGCCAGCACCTACAACTGTAAGCCCTATTATTGGCAAAATAATCTTAAGTTTCTTTTTTTTCATTATTCATAATTAGTAATACCAAAAAGTTTGACTATCTAATATGAAGTACTCCAAGTAATAGTAACAGAACCAGTGTAAAATAAATTACCTGGAATTGGTTCAAGAGTAAAAGTACCATCAGACTGTCAATCATTTCAAGTTGATACATTATTTCAATTACACCCACTAGGTAATAAGATAGCATCCCAATTAATAGCAGTATCTAAATTCGCGTCAAGAGCTTGCATAAAATCAGCAAAAGTAGGTTTTTCAATGAATGAAAGAACACGTTTATCACCCGGAACAACAGTTTCTAAATTTTCTCCAGTTGGTTCTACAGAATAAGTAATTTGTTTAATACCGGTTCAATATTCATTCCCTTGCTTAACGCTTAATGTTCTACCACCTTGTGAATAAGTACCAAAATTTACATCTTCTTGAACTATGTTTTCCTTGGTACCGAATGCATTCTTATTGGTTTCCATAAATCAGCTAAATATCTCTAAATCAGAAGGATCTTCAGCCAAAGCTCCTCCTGCACTCATATTTGTAATGGTTGCCGAACTGAAGTTGATACGTCCAACATTAAACACAACTTTAATTTCACCTGTATACATATTGGAATAATCAATTGGAAGAAGATTAACTGAATAAGTATCAACATCATCGCCAGCATCATTCCATTGTAATCCTGTAGAACTTTTTACATCGTCAATTTTGATTTGGTTAATATCTAAAGCACCGTTATATAAGGTTGATGCATCCAATCACTTCAATAAATTTGTTTGATTATCAATACCTTTCAAAGAAGACACATCAACAGCACTTTGTGTTGATAACCAAGTTGCATAACTACTGTTTAAATTTACTACATTGTCTGTTCCATTAAAAGCTTGGTTCAAAGTAATAGGAGTAGTTGGGTTTTGTTGCGCTCATTGAATATTAACTACATTACCTGAATCAGTTTTGTAATCAGGTGATCAATCTACTACTTTAACCTGAGCTGTACATACACTAGGGGTTGACACATTAATATTATTAAAAGTTCATTGATTAGGATGTCAATTATCATCTTGGGAACCACTTGGGTTATTAGCAATTTTTAAAATACTATTTAATTGACGAGAATTAGGGGTTATATTGACTCCTCACGGAACAGTGCCTAAATTTGTAATCGTAAGAATAGAAGATAATTCTATTGGGTCTCCAACTGTCTGTACATTAGAATGACTATTTAAAATAATGTTTGTAACTACTCCAGTAGTCATTCCTAATAATCCAGCTGCAGACAGCGAACTTGCTGTCAAAATTACTATTTTCTTTCTCTTATTCATATGAATTCCTTTACCATAACATCTGCTAACGAAAACATTATAACATTTTCGTCATTATTGATGGGGGGGGGATTTATGATGCTATAGATAAAAAGCGAAAATCTTATTAATTTAACTTTTTGGTTTAGATGAATCCTTAGTTTCTCTTTGCTTATGTGTACCAGAGAAGATGTAAAGAACCAAATTGGATATAAGCAACCCAATAATTATCATCATTAATAAAATGAATACGATTCCAAAAGCAGTAAATTTTCCGTCAAAAACTACAATTTGAAATTCTGGCACTATGTTGGCCGCACCAATTAAAGCAAAAATAATTAATATGAATATACAAGTAATAGAAATAGTCAGAGATGCAATATTGAAATTGTAAATAATTATTTGTTTATTTCATTCTCTTGGTTGATTGGTTTTTTTAAACTTATTTGTTGGTTTTAATGCTTTTAATTCTTTACGAAAATTAAGCTTAGTAGCTAATAATTGCTGCTTTAATTGCTTAATCCGTGCTTCATTCTTTTGTTCTTTAGCACTTACTAAAGATGTTTTTAATTCCTTTTTGTGCGTTAAATATTTTTGTCTTATGATTTGTTTCGGAGTTAATTGTTTAATTTTTTTAGGCTTATTTGCTGGTTTTAATGCTTTTAGTTTTTTACGATAATCAATCTTAGCAGCTAATAATTGCTGCTTTAATTGCTTAATACGTATTTCATTTTTTTGTTTTTTAGCACTTATTAAAGATGTTTTTAATTCCTTTTTGTGCGTTAAATATTTTTGTCTTATGACTTGTTTTAAATTTAATTTTTGTATTTTTTTCATTTTCTTATGCTTCCAGTTGACTTGTAATGTTTGTTATAAAACTATAGTTTAGTTGATTGTTGTTATCGTAAAGGTTAATAAATCCTGTAAAACCTTCAATTGAAAAAATATTACAATGAAAGTCAGGAATATTTAACCAATGATGACGGGCATCATCTCGGGTTATCCAAGGTATTGGCATACTTTCGTCTCCGTAAGCCGTCAAATCTATTTTAATAATATAGCGTGATAACCAAGCATCCATTGTATCGCGTTCGACTATACTTTCGTCTGCACGCAAACCATGAATCAAATCTACTAAACGTACTTTTTTAATTGTGTAATTGTCTTGAGATGTGTCTTTCCCTAGTTCGCAACGTTGAATTATCCCTATACCTTCACCATCATACATCATGTCTGCTGCTATATAATCTTCGGAGCGAGAAAGTTTAGATGATCAACTTGGTTTAACTATTTCACCATAAGTTTGATTAATTGGTTCACTACTTAAACGATCCAAAACTTGGGTTTTAGTTCCCTGAAATGTTCAATTTTCAAAATTTTGAGTTGGATCGTTTGGATCATGAAATTGATATTGACCAGTTCATTTGAAGTAACAGCCATCTTTTATTTTTAATGAAAACATATCATCCATACCATCAGGTACTAAAGCAGTTTGAAAAGCATCATAAACACTAATTTTGTTGTTATTTTGGTCATAAAGTGTGAGTAATAAATGAATATCAAAACTTTCCAAATTTAAAAGTGGGTTAAGTTCTGTGGTGACAATATTCTTTGATCACTCAAATGTGCTATTCGTGTTATCTATCGGTGCATTTGCTCATGTAGACATATAGGTATCGAAGTTATATTTACTTTCGTGTAATTGAATACTTGCTATATCCGATGATCCATATGAATTATGATAAAGAAAACCAAATTTAAAATCTGGATTAACCATTCCTGCTTGAACACATTCTTTTAATGTAACATAATTATTTTCACCGTATTTGTTTAAAAAATTATCTATATTAGGTACAGAAAAAGAAGCAGTATAAAAATCTTTATCAATAGTCATAGTCCAAGTAGTGTCTGTTTCTCCCGCTATATAATGACCTGGGTCCACCGGTTGCATCCCTAATGTGGCATTATTTCATTTATCGTCATCCGGTAAATTAATAATATTAAACTGCGGTTGTAAGCCTAAATTACCAGTTAAATAGTGTTTACTTAAATCTTCTTGTTTATGTGAAATTAAAATTGATGAAGACACAACTACCGTAATAGTAACTAACCATAAACTTGCAATAATAGGAAATATTTTTTTCATAATTATATTCCTCCTTTCACTATTGGATCTTGTTCTACACTAACATTCAAAGGATATGTTGTATAACCAACGGCTGCAGTTTTAGTGTTAAAAACATAGATCATTAGCACAAATCCATATGATGAAATAGTGCCAGTAGCAGTAACATTAAGTTTTCCACATTGTTTATAAGTTGGGTCATTCACAGTTTCAAAAAAATTAACGGAAATATTATCAGCGTCGTATGTTAGTGCATATGAATAGATCAAGTCAGTAGCACTTCCCGATATATTAAATATAATGTCCCTTGTTTCATTTTGTGCTAAAACTATACTAGAAGTACTTTCATCTTCATATTTTATATTACGATAAGTTGGAACCATATCAGTTGTTGGAATGGAAACAATTACCAAAGTAATATTTTTGGTGCCATCAGTTAATCCATTTTTGGTACATTTAATGGTTAAACTATATGTTCCTACTTCTGCATCTGTAGTTCAAACTAATTGTCCTTTAGTAGTGGCGGACATTGAAATTCAATTTGGTAGTGTACCACTCGTGGCAGTAACACTTCATGTACCAGTATTAGTAATATTTGTGCCGGTATTATCGCCTGCTTGAAAATCTGCGGTGCCGGCTGTACTAGTAGCACCTTGAAGATTACTAGTCCCATAAATAGTGATAGATGATGGAGTTGGAGCAGTATTAGAAATCAATAAAGTAACATTTTTAGTGCCATCAGTTAGTCCACTTTTGGTACATTTAACGGTTAAATTATATGTTCCTACCACTGCAGCTGTAGTTCAAACTAATTGTCCCTTAGTGGTGGCGGACATTGAAATCCAACTTGGTAGTGTACCACTTGTAGCATTAACACTCCATGTACCAGCATTAGTAATATCTGTGCCAGTATTATCACCTGCTTGAAAATCTGCAGTACCAGACGTATTAATAGGACCTTGAAGATTATTTGTCCCATAAACGGTGATAGATGATGGAGTTGGAGCTATATTAGAAATCAATAAAGTAACATTTTTAGTACCATCAGTTAATCCATTTTTGGTACATTTAATGGTTAAATTGTATGTTCCTACCGCTGCAGCCGTAGTCCAAACTAATTGTCCTTTAGTAGTGGTGGACATTGAAATTCAATTTGGTAGTGTACCACTTGTGGCAGCAACACTTCATGTACCAGTATCAGTAATATTTGTGCCAGCATTATCGCCTGCTTGAAAATCTGCGGTGCCGGCTGTGTTGATAGCACCTTGAAGGTTACTAGTCCCGTAAATGGTGATAGATGATGGGGTTGGAGCTACATTAGAAATCAATAAAGTAACATTTTTAGTGCCATCAGTTAATCCGCTTTTGGTACATTTAATGGTTAAATTGTATGTTCCTACCGCTGCAGCTGTAGTCCAAACTAATTGTCCCTTAGTGGTGGTGGACATTGAAATCCAACTTGGTAGTGCACCACTTGTGGCAGCAACACTTCATGTACCCGTATCAGTAATATTTGTACCAGCATTATCGCCTGCATGAAAATCTGCAGCTCCAGCCGTGTTAATAGCACCTTGAAGATTATTCGCACCATAAATATTGATGGATGTTGGAGTTGGCGCAGGATTTGTAATAGTTAAATGAAATTGTTTTGAACCATTTTGATTCGTGTCTTTTTTAAAATAAGAAATAGCTAATTCGTAATCACCAGCAACTGCATCCGAAGTTCAATCTAGTTGGCCTTTATTTGATGTGGACATTGAAATCCAACTTGGCAATGTACCGCTTGTAGCAGTAACACTTCATATACCATCATCGGTAATGTTTACGTTGCCATTATTAACTGCTTGAAAATCACTACTATCTGCGACTCCTGATATGCCTGAATGATTCTCCGTTCCATGTATGACTACATCAGATGATCATTTGCTACTAGCGATTGCTATAGCGGTTATTGGAGTAACAATTGTTGCAGACAATAAAAGAGAAGCACAAATTATTGGAAGAGGTTTTCCCCATGATAAAATACTTTTTTTCATAATAACTATCCTACTTAATTGGTAATGGTATGATTCATTCAACTAATAATTTTTTATTGTCGACTTGAATAATGGCTTGAATGGTAATATTAAATGTTTGGGTAGGAAGATGATCAATCCGTAATTTGTTACCAATTAATGTAACATAATTCTCGGGTTTATCTTCGGTTGATAAAATATTCCAAACTATTTTGGAATTATCAATGGATGAACCATCACTCATTTTAATTACTCTAAAAATAATTTCATCACCTATTACAGTATTACCACTACTATCAATTGCAAAATTTGGTTTGTCAGAAATAATGCCATATGAAACAGTACCATCTGAAAAATTAAAGTTAGCAAGATCATCGATATAAATTTGTATTATTCCTAAAACAGTAGTGAGTGCAACCAATAATGCTGTTGCAATAGCCATACCTATTGGCCCACCTTTAAATCCTTTTGGAAGTTCTGGCGATGAACCACCTGCAACACCAGCAGCATCAACTGCGGCCATCGGTTCTGGTGGAAGAGCAGCAGGTGCATCCGGTGCTGGGGCTGGTTCAGGAGCTGGATTAGAAGAGGAGGAAGAGGAGGAAGCTTCTGAATCAGAAACATCATCACTATTTGGAAGACTACCATTTTCTTCTTCCTCTTCAGCAGCAATATAAGTTAATGGACTATCACGAGTAAGTTCTGGTGCATGTTGTTCAACGAAAGCACATGCACCATCTAGGTCGGCTGGCGGGTCTACTCCATTGACACTATAACTACCGGATGAATATTGACTAATTCGTCCACCTCATCTCATTCACACCGTTCCAAATAATTTCACACCAAGCATTAACCCTGGTAATGCTGCAGAACCTATCATAAAATAATTAGAATACATTTCCGAATCTGTTAAGGAATCCATAATTGCTCTTCATTTTGCCAAATTTTGTTCTTCAGCATTATCATTTTCAGCGGTAATAACATTCATTATGTTTGTTAAAAAAGTTCTATAGTCAGTCGTCATTGTAGCAATGGTACTTGATATATCATTTGCTGCTTGTTGTTTAATTAACAAATCTTTATGTGGGTCTCAAATGGTTTGATATCGTGCTAATATTGAAGAACCAATTTTTGCAAACGTATCTTTAATATTGATATCATAATAATTAGAGAATTTTTTCCATACTTTTTTGAACTTACGAATTGAATCAATTTCTTTCCCTTCTACTACATCAGCAGTAACGAGTAAACCAACTGCTGCCGTATTTAAAACAATTGAAAATGATAAATACGCTGCAAATCCGCCAGATGCTATGAGGATAGCCGTATCAGTAGAAGTCAAAGCAATTAATCCTGCTTGTGCTACATTCATACTTGCTAAAAAACTAATTTTTTGAGTCAATATTTTATCGACATTATCTTGGTTTTGATGTATGACTGTATTTAAACAATCAAAAAAATTCAATTTATTCATATCTTCTGTAACATGGGTTGCAAAGTCTATCACTTTTGCTCATTGGGGATCAACATAAAAATTAATCCAAATATCGTTTTTAATTGTCCCATTATCATTTCAATTAAAAGTTTGCGCCTCGTAATTACCGTTATTTTTATCAGAATCAATAATGGCTCAATGTGCAAGCACAGAGAAAGCATGTTGCCCAGCACCTTCAGAATTAGTATTAACATCAGTCACCACTAATTTTAACTTCTGATTTGCATGAAAACAACCATCTTTAATTGGAATGGCAGGATTAATTTGCGGAATATCAATTCCTTTACATACGGATGGATCAACATACATCGGGTCATCTTTACTAACTATATAATCTTGGTTAGCATCCTCTTTACCATAAGTCGACATTAAATAATAAAGTGGTATTCTAATATCTGGGCTACTAACATCATAGTAACGATCTTGATTGGAGTCATAACTACCAGAAGTAATATTTACAGATTTATTTGGATAATATTCATGTTGTGAAATATATTTAACTTCATCTTTTTTAACATTGATTTCGATTGACAATGGATGAGCATCATCATTAATTGGCGCTCACAAAACATTAGATTGATCTTGATCAGAAGCAGTAGCAGAAATTCCAAATTGAAGATCTAAATGACATTTATGGCTGTCAGCTCATACATCTTTACCAGTAATTCTAAGATGTAGTTTATAACCAGGTATGATTTCAGCCAATCCATAGGTTGCCCCGTAACCAGAATATGTTGAAAGTGGTTTAATTTCATATTGATTTAATGCATTATCATAATCACCACTTTCAGATGGTTTTAAATCGTTAACATTGATATCTATATTTGATAGATCTACTTTACTAAGTATTGCTCCTTCTGTACGATCGTAGGCAAAATTAAACAATTGACTTAAGTCATTTGCACCAATTTCATCATTTACATCATATTGTCCATTAGCCGAATAATCTATAATTTTCTTAGTAAAATCGGTATCAGGAATAACTGTTAATAATTGATTTAAATGTCTCTGGGCAAAATTTAGAGCCGCTTGTTTTTGTATGTCAGTAGAAGTAGGAGTATCAGTTAAATTTTTACTTTTAATTTGTTTAGCAGATAAACCATTTTCAAACATGCCAGTTGCTAAATGATATGTAAATTCAAATGGATCTCATAACTGATTCTCACCTTGCGTGGTAGTGACGTCAAAAACATTACTAAACTGATCTGTTTTTTGCTTGGCTTGAGTTGGATCAACACCAGCAGAAATTAACATATTCATATAGCTACCCATCGTTGCTTCTTTGTTTTTAATTGCCAATGAATAATCATTAAGATCAGCACCAATTTTTGCTGCTTCTCTTAAAATAGCATTGTATTTTACATTTAATAAATCTTGTTCATTATCTTGCTTATTCTTATTGTTACCAATACTTTGAAAATCAGAAACCGCTTTATTTACATTGAATAAGAAAGCTCCTGTTTGTTTTATCACATCATCGTGAGCCGAATTATCATATCCATCTTTATGATCCATTCAATAAATTTTTTTACTAATTTTTGTTAAAGCATCGTTTAACAATTGAGCAACTGATCCTTCAGTTGGTAGACTACTATTAGCATCATTTAATTTTTGATTATTTTGCTCTTGAGCATTTATAACAACAACAGGAGTAATAATAGCTGATGAAATCAGTACTCCTCCTGATAATCAAATTAATCACTTTAATTTAAATTTCCTTTTTTTGGTAGATAGAAAAAACATAGACATAGATATGACTCCTTACTCTTTTACAATTTATTGGAGGGAATTATATAAAAAAAATATAAAAAACAAAATTTATTTTTCAAATTAGGTGGAAATTTACACTTTACTTTACTGAAATTTGGTGTAAAAACCAGATAAAATTATGTATCAAATTATAAGTTTGGATTAAAAATTAATTAAGTGACAAAACATTATTTTAATCTATAGTAAGTTTTAGTATGAAAAATAGCCCTCACATGAGGACTATTAGTACACCTACATAGCAGGTGCAAAATGAATTATGAAAGATGTTAACATAGTATAATCATGACATAAGTGGAAGCAAAGAAAGAAAAGTTCAAAATGAAAAAAATTAAAACAATTGGGGCTTTAGCCGTTGGAGTTGGAGTAATAGGAATGACATCATCAATTGCTCTCACTAGTTGTGTTTCGCCTAATCTTGTTTTCAATGATGCATCAGATTTCATCAATTATTTTCATGATTCACAGCATCATGTTGAATACAATAAAGACAGTGATAAATTTAATATAACAAGTGATACACCGTATACAGAAATCATTAATTATTTTATTTATGATCATAGAGTTGATGGTAAGAATTTATTGTTTAGTATGATTTTCATGGATGCCATTTCTTCTTCTTCTTCTTCTTCTTTTATAAAGCCTTTGAAACTTAAGATTGATGTCGGTTACCAAAAGGCATCTTGAGAATTAACAAGTGATTTTTATTTAAATACAATAACCATGATAGAAAAAGGTTCATTTGCTTACTTAAAGATCGCTGATGATAGTGTAGTATTAGACTCTAAGATAAAAATAATTACTGATTCACCGCGAGGCATATTAATTAATACAGTTTCTAAAAGTATTCACTTAACTACATGAAATGGCGTTGAATGTCGTGTAGATACAAATGTTACAATTCCTGGAATTTCATATTATTTTATAAGTATTATGTTTTATTCAGATCTTGTACAAGACAATTTTTTATTTTATATGCCTCAATTGTGATATCCTGAAGTAACTGGTAATACCTAATACAACTAAGAATTAGGTAATAATTATTTCTAATTGACTATTGAAAGAATAATATTTATCATTCTCTGAAATAGTCAATGTTACATAAAGTGTAGCGGCTGAAAGTACTGTACCATTATTTGAGGTTAATCAAAATGCGTTCTGATTATTTCGATAATTGAATTGTAAGAGTAATTGTTTAGCCGACGCATAAACATTAGTATACGCATCTCCAGAAAAAGAATAATTCATGTACTGCGTTAGATCATCAGATTGAATTACACCATTATTATCAACAAAAATTAAATACAAAATTGGAGAATTAGTAGAAAAAGTATTGTGGAATGTAAAACTACTATTTTGCAAAGCAAGAGATACTTTATTTATAGTGAAGTAAAATGTTTGTGTCACTGTGGAAAAACCCGCTTTTTCTCATTTAATAGTAATTGGAATATTTTCAGCAGGAGCAGAATTAATAATAAGTTTCCCAGTTGTAGCATTAACACTAACATAACTTGGTGTATTCCCAGTTGTTGAAAAAGTACCACCTAAAATTTCACTTGAAACAGTTGCTACTTCTCTAGTTGCCATGTCACTAGATCAAGTCACATTTGTTTGACTTATGGAAAGCGGAGATGGATTCAAATTTGTTTTATATTCAAAAGTAAAATTTTCTGATACAGAAAAATAGTTAGGCTTAGATCATAATATAGTAAAATCGTATGTATCTTTAAATATACTTGGAATGGTTATTTTTCCAGTTTGAGAATCAATAAGTACACCATCAGCGTTATTAGAAATATTAAAAGTTCCACCTGATATTTCAGAATTAAGATTAACAAAAATTTCAGTGGCTACTCCAGAGTATGTAGCAGAAGATTTACTTAAAGTTAAAGTAGGAGCTTTTCCATTTAAAATTTCAAATGTAAAATTAGTTGTGGTTGTGCCTCAACCTGTTTTACTCCAAGTAATAGTCAAACTTCTTTCTCCAGGTGTAAGAGATCCAGGGATAGTTAGATTTCCTGTAGACTGATCAATAGTAATTGAAGGATCATCTGTGCTAAAGTTTCCACCGTCTTCGGTAGATAAAATCTTTGCACCAGTAATATCATTCCCAGAGTAATAAAAACCGGTTGACGGAGGTTGTAATGTTAAAGTGGGTAACTCATTATTTACAATCTGAAAATTAAATGTTTTGCTAGAAACTTGTTGAAAACTAGAATGTGTTCAACTAATTGTAAAATTATGTTCCCCAGTGCTTGTGGCTGCGGGTATTGTCACCTTACCATTTTGGTCTACAGTCAAATTAGCTAACGAAGTACTATTAAGGCTAAAAGTGCCTCCAGATATAGAAGAAATTAAATAACTTTCAATGCTATTTGCACTATATTTAAAACTTTCATTTTGTAAATTAATTGTTGGTGATTGCCCTTTTGTTACTGTAAGATTAATTGTCTGAGTTTTGGGCGAATAATAAGCTTTTGTTCATTGAATGTCAACCGAATAATTTCCCGGAATAACTTGACTACTTAAGATTATAGCTCCATCCGAACGGATAGTAATACCATCGGTTGGTTCTGATGATAGCAATTTTGAAAAACTGCCATTAGGTACTGTTGCAGTTAATCCATTACTACCACTTAACACAATTTCTTGGCCCGTGTAATACAAGTTAGATGGTTGGTTAAATATAATGCTAGGAGAATTGCCGTCTGTAATAGTAATATTAAAAGTAACTGTAATATCATCATAATTTGTTTTTTGCCATCTAACGGAAAGCGCATAATCATCAGGCGTCATATTACTAGCTAAAGTAATATTGCCATAAGAATCAATACTAATTCTTGAATCACCAGATTGCTTAGTAAAAGTACCTCCACTTATGGTGACATCATCATTATCCACTGCTAAAATTTTTATGCCCGATATGTCTCCACCAGTATATGGTGTGCTATATTTATGGGAATCGATAGTTCCATTTTCAAAAATTAAATCAGTTGCAATGCCACGTTCAACTACAATAGTCGTATTATTTGTTGCATCTTGGTAATTTGTTTTGATTCATTGTAAGTTAATAGAATAAGAGCCCGGTGGTGTTCCTTTAGTAACTTTAATTACATCATTACCAACGACACTAAAATAGTTGGGGTATACATTCCTATTAATTGATAATTGACCGCCAGTTATTTCTTTTGTGCCTTGTGTAATGATTACATCTATAAACTTGTCATCATTATCATTTCAAATAATAGTGGAAGTAGATAATGAAATTGTGGGTTTAAAACTATTTAAAATTTCAATCGAAAAAGATTTTTGAGTTGTTTCATAACCTTTTTTTTCTCATTTCACTATAAAACTATACAATCCTACCTCAGTTGTACCAGGAACGAATATTGAACCATCACTTCAAATATTAATGTTTCCTTGCGAATTAACTAGAGTAAATTCTCCTTCCAATACTGATGAAATAATTTTAAAAGATTCTATGGGTTGACCGGTTCATTCGGCAGTGGTTTGATTAAGTGAAAGTGTAGCTTGTTTTTTTGTGCAAGAACCCAGAATAGACATTGAAGACCCTAATGTTATACAGCTTGCAATGATACTAAGATATGGAAAAAGTTTTTTAGTTAATCTTTTCGACTTCATAATTTGTAACTATCACTCTCTAAATTCTATACTTGATTATATTCATGTGTTGAAAATAATCGCAAAAGAAAAAATAAAATTTATAGATTAAAAATGTATTGATATAATCGTAAACAATTAATAAATAGGAAATAAAAAGATGAAAATTAAAGCTAAAAAAGCCATCATAGGTTTTGCATCGATATCAGCAGTATTAGTCGCTGGGTTAGGAACGACATTGGGTGTTCTTCTCAGTCAGAAAAAAACAAATGATACGGTTAAAATAACAATGGACAATGTCTATTCAATTAGAGATTATCTATTTAAACGTTATACAAAAGTCCTTACTGATGCCGCGGATAGTCAATCGTACATAGAATCACAAATTGCTAAAGTTCAAAGTGATGTTGACACTATTATTCAAGAGGGCATAAATGGTTCGTTCCCTGCTGAAACAATTTATGCCAATATTTATGCATATGGATATCGAATTAATATCGACATTTACGACTGAAGCATGCTGGATGCATTCATACAAAGTTCTCTATCGGCTTTGAAACAAATTCTATATTCTACTGGTCTACCACAAAATAAAGCTGATGTAATTTATAACACTTACAGTAGATTGATATTGAGCGAGATTGATAAATGCAAAAAAGAATTTATGAGCCCGTCCGAAATAATTAATCACATGAAAATATTTGGGCAAAATATAGCAGTTGAAGCTTTGGCTGATGACTATGAACAATTAGCTCAATATTACATTGATAATTTTGCTACTTCCCAAAAATTACAATTAACTAATAGTTTAAACTACTATTATGATTCATTTAAGAATAATGCTCCTTCTTTAGATGATGTCACAATAATTTTAGGAAATGTATTAAAATATGAGAATTTAACACTTTCTAGTGACATTATTAATCAAATCTATAATCATGATAATCAAAATAATCAAGTTGATTATCAGTTAATGTCTAAAGTAGCGTCTTTTGATGATAAAAATAATCTTATTGAGATTATTTTTAGTATTAAAGATAATATTCACAAAGATGCAAACGGTAAAGATATTATTAAAACTGCTACTAAAACTTTCCAGTTTTATTTACCTTATTCACCCCATCAACAAGTTAGTAATATTGAAAATGAAATGCGAACACATGCTTTTAATTTTCAAGATAATATCACCTTTGCCGATTGGGGAGGAGCTTTTGAACAAATCAAAAATATATTGGACAATAAACCATTTCCTATAAATCCAGACAACAAAATACCAATAAGAGGATTGATGGATTTTATGTCAGCCGTATTTACAGTGGATGGTAAACCTTTAAAAGATAGCGATTTATCAACCAAGTATGAATTTCAATTAAATGTCTATGGTTATAGCGCAAACACCAACCAAATAGACTTTGAAATTTTGGTAGGAATGCCTAACGATTATAGTATTAACGATTACATTGCTCCTACCAGCGATCAAGATAAGGGTGTGCCGGCATATCCAATAAGGTCATATGCATTATTCCCAAGAGTTGTTTTGCAATATCCGTCTGCTACCAATGTGCAAGTAGCACAATTACACCAAGCAATTGAAGAAAATGATGCTTTAGTTGATGTATATAGCCCCAAAAATATTAATGATTTACAAAATGCTTTTAATGTGCAAGTAGCATATACATCTGAACAATGTGCAGCAGCGACTGCTTTTGGAGTAATGGCTGGTATATATTATGCAGCTGCTCCTGAATGTTTTGGTGCTACTATTGGTCATGCTATTTCATGTACCGTTGCAGCGGCTGCTACAGCCACTGGGGCAGTATTAGGCGGTATTGCAGCCCATACAATCCAAGTACATAAAGATACTTTGTCTGAAGTCATGAAGAGACAAGCATATCAACAATGAGTAGAAAGTAGTTTAGCCTTGGGTGTTGTATTAAAAAAATATAATAACCCATTAGAATGAATTTCATATACAGATTTTACAAACATAGAAGCAATGTGACTAAATGTTACAACAATTGCAAGTGAACTTTTTTATATTTCATCAGCTCAGCAAACTACTGATTTATTTTTAGGGATTCTTGGTTTAGCTAATAGAAGTATGATAGAAACTGCTTCTAATCCATTCCGGATTATGGCTTCGTATGAAGTTGTTGACCCAGTTAGTCATGAATCGCATGTATTCGCTAATAGTATCGTGGAAAGTATATCGACATATAGAGGTCTATTGGCACAAGGAGAAAATCAAATAATGATTGAAGATACTTTACCAATTCGTAACTCAACGACGGGGGCTCCAATGCTTTTTAAAGATCTTACTGATGATGAAAAAAATGTAGTTAGAGCAGTGGTATTCTATGAAGGAAACCCACTTGATTTTTGAAATATGGCAGAAGATTTTGTGGCTAATCCTATTTCTGATAATATCTTTGCAACACTTATAAGAACATGAATGAGGGACTTGACTATAGAACAATTAGTTAATGATACTGAAGAAACATTACGAATGGCAAGAACACTTGTAAGATTATCTGAAGAATTAGATGATGTTGTGCAACATTTTATAATAAACGGAACTTTAACAGTTGATAACTTATCCACACTAAAAACGATTTTTTATACATTATGCTTGGATGGACGATTTACTTTACCAGATGCAGCAGTAGTTGGTTCTCGCTTTGTACAAGTACCGGCTTGTAGACCGTTTTATAACTTATGAACTGAATTCAGACCTGGAGGAGCAAGTAATTTACCGGCAGATCAATTTAATGCTCAATTTGATGCTGCTTGAGACCGATATATTGCTAATTTTAGACAAAATTATGATGGCACTTTTACTCCGATTACAATGAGAGGTGGAATAACTCAAAATGGACATGAAACTCAATTTGTCCCTAGCGAAAATCCTGATGATCTTGGAGAGTTAATTATTTCTACAACACCATGGTTTGTGGGTGATGGTAGTAGCGATTCAACTTTTGGTCAATTAGTTGCAAATACTGGTTATAGAACAATTACTCCATCTGCAACTTCACGCGGTACTTTTGTTGTTTCAGACACTGAGGGAGATTTAGTTGCAGAATTAAAAGGAATAGATGGATTTAAAGCCTATTTATTTTCTGTAAGAGATCAAATGCAAGCAATATCAGTCATTACAAAAACAGCCATTTTTGCATGCCCAGCAGTAGAAGTTGCTGTTTCCATAGGAGATTTAATGGCGCAAATAATACTTACTATTTTAACGACTACATATGCTCCATTTTAAGATTAGATAGTAATTATTAAGAGTGACATAAATTATGCAGCCAAGGATTAGTGATATTCAAAACATTGTGGATATTTCAATTAAAGATAACATAAGTAGTTATTCGCTTGTAGAAATAATTTATCCCAATATTTGTGCATATGGCATCAAATTAGTACAAACATCTAAATATCAAAAACAATGAGTAAATTTGTGGGTTTTCAGTTTTAAGATAGTTAATTAAAATTTAACGTTCTTCAACTAATATTTTAAAGAATATGGTTACTTTGATTTATGTTTATTATTCGTTCTTTTAATTGCTAAAAAAGTGATAAGACATAATGATAATAAAATTGTTGGTAGAATTGATAATAATAAAATTCTATCCAACTCACTACTAGGTTGGTGAATAGTGATATTAAAAAAATATTCGTTCACTATTTGATTATTTCAGTTTATCGAAACTGAATTTTTATATACTCCATTTTTTACTGAATTATCAATAATTCAAAAATTTGCATCTGATACAAAAGTGACGTTTTGAATCAAATTAGAATCAATCTTAAACGATAAATAATTTTTTTGAATAGGTCAAACTAGTTGATTAAAGCGAATAGCAAGTGGAGTAAAATGTAAAATATTATTTGTTTTTCTATCATTTACAATATCGATTTCTGTAGCAAAATCTTTTCTAGCTAAAATTTCATTAAAATATAAATCTATGTAATTAGCCGTAAAAATATTTTCGGGATCATTAGACAAAAAAGAAAAAGTAATTGTATCCGTAACATATATTTGTGAATCATCCATTGCCATAAAGACAATAATGAAAGCGTACATGTTTGGATATAAAGTGTAATAGTATGGATTAATATAAAAACCGATATTGCCATTCGCATCCGGTTGAGTTAATGAAATCCATCTGGTTTGTAGATATGATGCATTTTGTGGTATTAATTTAATTTGCAACGCCGGATTAACCCCATCATTATGCGAAAAATGATACATTGATTCAAAATTAGTAACTTTAGAAGAATTACCTAAATACACAATCCCATCTGATATCTGGGAATCTCTTGTAACTAAAAATTGATCGTTTTCAGTAGCTTCAAACGGTAAGATTGCATAGTCTAGAAGGTTAATGTTTTGTTTGTAAAATTTAACTAATGATGGTGGCACATGTAATTTAGAAAATTTAGTACCAAACGGTAAGAAGGCATCTTTACTAAAATTAACTACATTAGTTGATGTCAAATAATAATTACCTACTAAATCAAGACCATTGAAAGCTAATGCATCAATTGATTTTACATTTGGTGGAATGATAATATTTCCACTAATCATCGTACCACCAAATGCCCCTTTTGATATATGCAATAAATTTTGACCTATTGATAAAGTTCCACTAATAAGTTTGCAATCAGCAAAAATGAAATCAGACATCTCAGTTATTTCATAAGTCTCTCCCATGTAATTTACATAATCCGGTACTTTTAAATTAACTGCTTGAAATACTAATTTGTCAGAAGTGGATGTGAGAGAAACTTGGCCAAATTTATCTGATGTTGGCTTTTTTAAGATTGTAAAAGTAATCGATCCATTTGTTATATTTCATTCTTTTAATTGAGATTGATCTAAAGTAAAAGACGTTTCATCTTTTATATGTGAATTGGAAAAATCATTTTTTCTTAGTGGGCTTTCTTTTTCAAACAAAATAAAAGATAAAACAATGAATGGTAATAATATAAATGTTAATATTTTAATGCAAGTAAATTTCATCAGACAAATTATTCTTCCTGTATTTTACTTGAGTCAGTGATATTAAAAAATGATATGTATGGTAAGTATGCTTCCTTTGCTCCAGCTGGTACATATACCGTTTCGATTTTATTACAATTAGCGAACGGTTTAGTACCGCTTTCAAAGTGTGGAGGAGTAAATGTTTTAAAATGTAATTGTGCTATATTAGTATCATTTGCGAAAGCCAAATCTTTTATTTCGGTAATATTTTGCGAAAAATACACATTTTTAATATTTGCATTCCCTGCAAATGATTCTACATCTATGGTTGTGCATAATGAATTAGAATTAAATATGACATTAAATTCTTTGGTAGTTGGTAATAGTTTTTCTTTAAAAACAGCTGGCTTAATATAGGTGGCATATTGGGGAATAACTAATGTATCATAAAGTACTAACGAAGAGTCAGAAGAATTAAAACTATTAATTATTCCATCATCACTAATCTCAAATAAATTAAAAGGTATTTTTTTTACTGAATTACTATTAATAAAATTAATGTTAATGGTATCTATCGCATCACCATATGTAGCTGTTAATAAAATGGTAATCTCTGAAAAATCTAAAACATCCGTATTATTGTTAGTTATTGTAATAGTTTTATCGTAATAGTCTGTTGTAAAACTAATTCAAACTGGTTGCATCGTAACATCTCAATTTCAATGTAAATAATCACCTCATGGATAATTCACATTCGCTCCATAAGTAACAGTATTAGTTTTGTCTAACGGCCCATCTTGACCAGTTTTTTTTTGAATTTGGATAGTAGGTTGTTTAATCAAATACATGTCATAGCGATATATAGTTTTATCTTTATCAGTTTGTACATTTATTGTAAATTCAAGAAAATCTACAGTGATGGGGGTAGATGTATCTTTCACACGGACAGTAAAAGAAATAGAATTATTTGTGTGTTGATTGAAGGAATCTAATTCTAATGCGTTTGATAAAAATGAAGGTTGTTCTAATCAAATAGTTGTTCTATCTAAAACTAGTGGTAAGTCAGATGTAATCAAAACAGAATTAGTCGCACCTAAGGAATAAACAAGAGAAGGGCTACATTCTCAATTAATTGTCTTACGTTCATTATTGGAACACGAAATGGTAAATGCTGTCCCTAAAACTGGTGTAAAAATCCAAATCCAACAAAAGATTTTATTTACTTTCTTTTTAAACATAAAAGTCAGATTAAGAGGTTGATATTGGAGTAAAACTATATGTATATGAATCAAAAGATTTTATAGGATTTGTTTTATCTTTTTCGTTATCTTTTGTATCTTCTCTTCAATTGGGAGTAACATCACCTAATTGCACCAATTCAACATGATTAGCATCAATATACTTGAAACGAATTGAAGAACCAAAATTATCAATTTGATATCTTTCAATATGATCAGAGCCAGACCATTTGATCTCATTAGCAGGTCCATCAACAATACTTAAATCCCAATTTCCACCTGAAATATCTATATCCTGTTTTGCTATCAAATCTCCATCAACACTATGATAACTTGAAGATCCTATATCAAAATGAACGGGAGAAACAAATCATCCTGATAATTGATGAATATTTTTTACACTATATATATTACCATCAGGAGCAGTATACCATTCAATTGTGCCGTTACTAATCTGATCTGTTTGTAGGTTCACTTTGAATATAAAACTTGTAATTTTTAAACCATGATAAATCTTTATACCGTAATCTGCTCAATGGTCCTTTGTCACATCTCAAACTGTTTCGGTAGTTGGAGTAGCTACGCAAGTCATATTCATTCATTTATTTGTAGTATCTTGCTTTACAGTCAATAAAATACCATTAGTTTGATTAACTGTAAACGTACCTTTAATGTATTTACTATTTGAAGATGCTGTAACAGTAACAGCAACTTGTCTAGGGCTAGAAAAGGGAGGGTTTAAAGGTGTAGTTGTAGTAATCTCATAATCGCTAATTGTCACATTAGAATTTTTTTGTTTCAGAACATCTAAAATTTTATTATTTAATGCTTTACTATTAAATAACTTGCTTTGTACTTCAGCAGCCGGCACATTAGAAGGATCATCAACCAAAACTTCAACATCAACAGGTGAAGATCATGTGCAATCATTTATTGAAGTCCTGTCGTCTTTAGGAAGAACACTAACATTAAAAGAATGTGCGTCCGATATTTTAGTTTGCCCAGTTGCTGCTGTTACGGTTATAGTTACAGCTATAGGAGCACCAGAAGTTGACTTACCTAATGCATTATTTGATAAAACAAAATCTCGTGAATTAGCATCGGGTGCCACACTTTGAATACTTTTTGCAATTGATGCAATTAAACCTTGATCTTCGTTAATTAATTGGACTTGTTCTGCTGTCAATGCTTGAGTAGGAGTTGGTGTATTTATAGATATAGTAGTATCATAACTCATATCTACACCATTTATAGATTGTGTATCATATTTACATAGTAAGTTCACAGTAAAATGGAAGGTACTGTTAGGAATAAAGTATTTGGAAAAAGTTCCAGCTTTTACGGTGACCTTTACCGGTAATCTACCACTATAATTCCCATCGTTTTTGTGATCATCAAGAAATACTAAGCTATCTGCTTCTACATTTTCTACGCTAATGCCTGTAGTTGCTGAAATAGCAGCAATTGCTTTTGCTTTATAATTCGTAACAAATGTTGCGAAGGCTTCCGC
This sequence comes from Mycoplasmataceae bacterium, assembly GCA_031258945.1. Taxonomy (GTDB): domain Bacteria; phylum Bacillota_I; class Bacilli_A; order Mycoplasmatales; family Mycoplasmoidaceae; genus Malacoplasma_A. Next base: position 44,628 of record JAIRME010000045.1, read on the forward strand.
AGGTACTTTTGTTGGAGTTATGGAAGCAATGTCGAAATTATATGTAGTGACAGCAACTGATGATAAATCTTTCTGTTCACCAAGAAAAATAAATATTTCACAATCAAATGTAAAACTACCAATTAGCCCAGAAACATTTTTATCAACGGCTTGCACTAATATTGGATAAGTAGGCATAGTTGTGTAATCAGCTACATCTGGCACTTCAATAGTAAAATTAAAATCTTTTGAAGTGACGGTTGTTTTTCCAGACTGTTGTGCTATAGTAGCAGCTATAAGACCAGCTAATCCTGGATTATTATCAATGGTTTCATGAATTACACTAGCTGGAACTTCAAGCGGGTTACCATTTTTGTAAGGTACTGGTATAATTTGTTTTTTTATATTCCCTTGGCATGCTCCAATATCGTATCTCACTGTATTGTCCGCTTTAACATAGACAGTAAAATACTTTACTCCTCGTAATACTCCAGTTCTAGTGGCAACTATTGACATTTCAACCGGTACTTCGACAGTCATATCAGCATTGGGAACGGGTAAAGAAGTAATAGTGTAATCATTCGTCGTAACATTTGGCATATGTTTAGCAATTAATGATTGGATATCACGGTCTAACATGCGATCAATATTGATGGATTGCTCTTCAGCAGTTGTAACATGGGTGGGGTCAGCAGCATAAATTTCAATGTGTTCAGTAGGAATTTCAGTGTCTTGAATAGTTGATAAATCAAATATTTTTGGTTCATCCGGTTTACAACTTGTACTAGCTACAGCCATTGAAGCTACCATTGTTGTTGCTAACGTACTAGATAAAATTCTAGTCATTTTCTTTTTCATTTTTTTCATCTTATCCTTATTTAAAATATATATTGTTAGACAATATAAAAAAAGATCATTTCCAAAAATAATTTTGAAAAAAATATTATCTATATACTATCCAACGACACATAGTATACCACTAATAGAACAAAAATGTTTCTAAATTCAGCAAATATGGGTTTTGTATCATAACTTCTTTTTGATAACTATTTACCGGGATATGTTGATTGTAATAGCAAAGTTTGCAATCCACCAAATTTAAAATTAACTTTTTGGGGGTATTGTTAATTTAGGTGAAAAATACACTTTTAGATCCGTTGGATCAGTGTATCAAAATGTTTTTTCAGGAAAAGAAATAGATTGTGGTTCACCGAATTTTTCAATATTTCAATACAACAAATTTTGTATTGTCCCATTAAATTGTAGTGCAATTTGATGGGGCAATAATGTTGTGTCAACATAATAATTTGTAAAAGGAAGGATAACGATGTAACCGCTGGAATAATAGTCTCAGCTATTAGGAAGATATATATTATTATCAATATCCACCGGCGATTGTACTATTAAAGTAAATTCATTATTTGAATAAATCGTTCCATTTGAAATGTATAAAATCGCATGCTCAGGAATAATAATAGAATTAGCAGAAGTAATTACACTATCGTGATGATGAAGTAGATTAGGCGTTGTGTTATCATATTCAATGGAAAAATTATTTGGTAAAGTAACCATTTCGTTTACCCAATAATTTCCTGATGAAGGTATGTCGTTCAATCAAAGCAAAGTGTAAAATTCGGAAACACCAATCGGAATGGAGTTACCAAATTGTAAAATTAAATTTTTATTCGTTGGAACAACGAAATTAATTACAATTTCATTGTTGGTAATGATGGTATTATCTGATAGAATTTGAAATATTGTATTAGGTGGTATTGTTAATGTTGTATTATCCCCACGAGCTACAGGGTTATCGCTATTTAATTCAATGTAAATGTTGCCCCAATCATCATGAATAGAAAAATATGATGGAAGAAACTGAGTGGTGCACAACAACCAACGAGAATTTTGATGAGTGGTAACATTAGAAATTAAAGATTTTTGATTACCTGAAAATTCATCTAGTCATAGATTTCCCTTTGCTAGAACTATATTGCTAGAAGTGGTAAAACTTTTTACTTCAATTGTAATTTGGTTATTCACATAACGTATTGAACCTACTGTATATGAGAAAGAATTTTTTGGTAATATGAGATCACTAGTGATGGGTTCATTTGTAGAAATATCCACTCATAATTCATTATTGGTAATAGAAAAAAGGTTATTTTTTGAAAAATTTCATTTACCTCCCGTTGGTAAATCTTGGAATATCATTTTTTCTTTAAATTTGTTAACACCAATAGGAATAAAATTACCTTTTTCTAGAGAAAAATTTGAATAGTACTCATCTTGAACATGATTACACGAAGTTAATATAAATGATGGTGAGACAATGCATGAAATAACGGCAGATGAAGCAATAAATAATTTAACCGATTTTTGAGATTGTTTATTTTTTTGCCTATGTCTACCCATACTATGTAGTATATCATAAATACACTTTACCCCTCGCTTGGTATAACTAAATTCAATTAATTTACACCATTTTATCATTTTTTTCGATTTGACTATTTTCAATGCTCTAATATTTTTTCTAGTAATTGTATAATTCAAAACATGACACAATTAATTGCTCATCGCGGAGCTTCAAAGCATGCATTAGAAAATACAAAAAAAGCTTTTGAAATTGCAGCATATAGTAATAATGTATATGGTATTGAAACAGATATATGAATAACATTAGATGATATTTGAGTTTGTTCCCATGAAAGCAATCCTTTTAATGATAAAAAAATTCATATTAACCAAGTGAACTATCAAGATATTAAAAATCTAGTATTAGATATTCCTAAAGCTAAATATCAAGATTTTGTCAATAATTATTTATGTACTTTTAACGAATATTTAGATGTTTGCCAAAAATACAATAAAATTCCTATTGTTGAACTTAAGCAACCTAATTTAACTAAAACTCAACTAATAAATTTAATTAAAATCATCACACAAAAAAAAATGCTTTATAAAACTTCATTCATTAGTTTTGAATACGATTTATTAAATTTATTAAAACTAATAGAACCTAAAATTATAACTTATGATTTAATCGATACTAAGTTTACAAGGAATGGATTAGGAAAAACCGGTATAAAACATGCCATTAATCTTAAACATAATATTAGTGTACGTCATTTTCTAGCTACTAAATCATTAATAAAAATAGCACATGATAACAATGTATTGATTAGCATTTGAACTGTTGATAAAAAAAGTAATGCGTTAAAATATCAAAAACGCGGAATAGATTTTATAACTTCTAATGATATCAATTTATTTAACGATTAAATAAGTATACAAAGCAATCATTGCGGCATTGTCATTTGTATATTTTAAATTAGGTAAAAAAACTGGTTTGGTGAGTTTTTTAACTTCTTTGCGTAATAATTGATTGGCGCTTACTCCACCACCAATAGTTATAAACTTAACTTGCGGATACTTTTGTAAATAAAAATTCAATTTAATCATAACTTCATTAACAACTCATTTTAACAGAGAAGAAGAAATTAAAATTTTGTCTACCCTTTGTTTTTTCATTTTAATATTATTAATCAAATTAAATATGTGCGTTTTAATTCCTGAGAAACTAAATTTTGCTTCCGGTTTGAAATGATGAATTAATTTTAAATTAGTTTTGTTTGGATTAAAACTCTTATCAATATTTACCCCTCCAGGATAGGAAAAACCTAAGGTGCGACCAACTTTATCTAATATTTCACCAATTGCATCATCATTTTTTTGATTTAGTGTTCGAATGTCATTAACCGATTTAACTAAATATATACTTGTATGCCCGCCTGAAACTATCAACGACATAAAAGGATAAGAAATTTGTTTAATATTATTAATCGCAAATGAATAAACATGACCATATATATGATCAATAGGAATGAGTGGAATTTTTAATAATTTTGCTAGCGATTTAGCAAAAATCTTACCCATATGTAGCGAACCTGGTAATCCTGGTGAAACTGTATAGGAAATATGAGTTAAATTGGTAACTTTAATCTTAGCCAATTTTATCGCTTGTTTGTAACAAATAGCTAAATTTGTTTCGTGATTCCGTGCAGCAATTTCAGGTACAATACCTCCATATCGTTTATGTTTAACTTGTGATGATAACACCACACTGCTCAATATTTGTTCGTTATGAGCAATAGCAATTGCTGTATCATCACACGATGTTTCAATCGCAAGAATGTAACAATCTTTCATTAAATTTTCTCTTTGTATTGCATGTAAACCATACTCATATTGGATTTTGCTAAATTTGATAACGGTAATTCCAACAAACGTCCATCATCTTCACCAAAATTAACATTATTAATTTCTGCTAATAATTCAGCTTTATTTGAATTGTCTGGATACAACATATCAAAATATGAATTATTCTCGTTAGGGTCATCAGTCTCACGTGCTACGAATCGATTTAAATTTCATAAAGTAGGCGTGTATGCCACAAAATCAAAATTTAAAGTAGGCCCATATTCAAATTCATCATCATCGTTTAAACTACCTATTCAAGGTTCATCTTGCTCATCATCATTTTCACTTGGTAGATTGCAACCATCTAAAACGGTATGCTCTAAAACATCATAAATCGCCTGTTTTTTTGAAGAATCATTTACTTTTTTATTAATTACCATCATATCCAATGCTACTGGTGTATCTTTGGGTTTAACAATGTGAAAATTTCCGTTGATCAATTCACCATCCTCTTCTTCTGGATCACAATACCATGTATCTTTCCAATTATCAATTCCAGCTCCCATTGCCGCATATAAAACGTCACCATTGTAACCAATGATACCATTTGCGTCAGCATAATTTGGATTTTTAGTCGGCTTGGCAAATGAATATAAAACTTGTTGACTATCAGAATTTAAACGAAAAGTATTCGGGTTAAATTTATTGGTTAATTTAGAATAAGTATCTTGAATTTTAGAAACAGTTGTTTCGTCATTTCCTATAGTTGTGCTTGGATTAATGCTTGGGCTAGGATTATGATTTTGAACATCATAAATTAAATGAGACATATCATAATTAGTGCGAGAATCATCCACCATTGTCATACTGGGCCCACGAGATGTTGGCTTAAAACGATCATCTGTTGTACCTACTTTTGGGCCGATAACATTCGTAATATCTTCCCAAGTTATAGGTTCTTGCGAAGGGAGTACACTATATCAACCATCGTCATGCTCAGTAGACGATGGTAATTCATTGATGTATTCGCCATGATAGGCAAACATTCAATCTTGTAAAAAATAAGGAATGGCATAATTTAAAATAGACTTATCCGTTCCATAGTAATGTGCTTCATGAGCATATGAATCAACAGCATCAATTACATGATCAATTGTATCGCTAAATAATCATTGAGCATTTGCAGTGTCAGGATTTTCAGAATCAAAAGGATCATAAGTATCTGATTTAGGACGAGCATTATTAATTATTTCGTATTCGTCAATATTTTCATTTCTTTCAGAATCAGCAGTTAATTGATAAGTCTTACCCAAATAATTTCAATCAATTTCACCAAGAAAATTCTTTTTAATTAATTCCAAAACACTATATGTTGAAGGTACGGCAATGTCGTAAGAATTAGCAAATTTCGCTAAAATATCCTCATTTGTTGAATAATTTACAAAATTAATGGAATGTTTATCTCGTAATTGATTCATCAAATCAGGCGACATATAACTTTCAAAATTAGCTAACACAATACCGCTAGCACTACAAGAAGCTAAACTTAATGGCGAAATAATAGTAAGTGTTCCCAAACAAATTGGTAAAGATAATTTTAATAGTGTATTATGTTTCATTATGATTCACCCTTTGTAGCAGAAATCCATGCACTTTTTTCATTTGTCTTTTTGATTTTGAAATACTTACGCATACCAATAATGATAATGGTAATTACCGTAACAATTACCACTAACGCACCGAAAGTAATCACCCAAGCTTTAAAGAAGCCTTTACGTGTGGAATAAATTAATGTACCAATAGTTTGAAATGAGCCATTTACTAAATTAGTAATAATGAAATCATCTAATGACATTGCTAATACTATAGCTATAGCCGATAAAATAGCAGGCATCAAATATGGGATAGTAATTTTTCAAAATGTATCTATTTTAGTATGACCTAAATCATAGCTAGCAAGTAATTGATTTTGATTCATTTTCGCCATTCGCGGATAAATTGCCACAATTGCATATGGAGTGCAAAAAGAAATATGCGCTAATATTACGGTGAAGAAACCTAAATTAAATCCTAATGCTACTCATGTGGAAGAAAATAATAGTGCTAAACTTATGCCCGTAATCGCCTCAGGATTTACAATCGTAAGTTGAGTTGTAAAACTAATAGCTTTTCGTTGGAATGGTCTAGCTCTTCACATTCCAAAGCATGTCACAATCGCTAATAAAATGGAAATAGGTACAACAATAAGTGATAACAATAATGAATTAAATAGAGCATTTAGAAATTCATCATCTTTTCATAAGTCTATGTAATTTACAAAAGTTGGCGTACTAAAATTTGGATTAATATTTCCGCGCGCTGTTGGTTCTGAAAAACTTAATAAAACGATAAAAATTAAAGGTAAATAAATCATAATTAAAACCACATAAATATACCATCGCCTAAATCAACGTGATAAAGTAAATCATGAAAAATGTTTATTCATATTTACTCCTTGCAGTTTTAAAATGTTTTCAAATTACTTTGTGAAATAAAATATAAACACCAAACCCACCTAGCATCACTAAACTTAAAACTAATGATAATGTAGAGGCTCTTGCCAATGCAATATCACTTGTTAATCCGGCTTCACCTTGATCCACAATGATATCTCCTATCATAGAACCATTATTGTTATTATTCAAAAATTGTGGTACTGCTACAGTGGTTAAAGCAGGTAAAAAAACTAAAGTAATGCCTGAGGCTAATGCTATTTTTGTATAAGGTAGAGTCACCTTAAAAAATGTTTTAAAAGGACCATAACCAAGATCATAGCTTGCAAATATTAAATTTTTCGGCATATCATTTAAAACAGAATATAAAGGCATAATCATAAAAGGTAAATATAAGTAAATTAAACCTAAGATAGTTCATAAATTACCATATGTGGAATTATTATAACCAGCACAAATGTCAAAGAATGTTTTCAACCCTACTAATTTAACTAAAAAACTTGTCCACACAGGAGCTGTGGCAATGAAAATAACAATTGTTTTGAATACTTTATTTTTACTAGTTGATAAAAAATAAGCAAACGGATAAGCAATTAAAATACAAACAACTGTAGTAAGAACGGCAATAATAAAAGAAATTAAAATCTTTTGTCATATAAAACCGTCGATAATTGCTCAATTATCCGCTACAGTGGTTTCGCTAGCCGGAACAAAAGCTTTAATAAAAATCATTAAAAGAGGAACAATAACTAAAATTAGTGACACTAATGTAAAAGGTATTAAAAGTACTCAATTTTTACCTGTGCTTTTCATACCAAAAACTTGATACTTTAAAATTTTAGAATCTAAACTCATTTGGTGCCCTCTTCACTTTATCTACCATAACATGGATGTTAATAGTATCTCAATCTAACCCCACTAATTGATTGTGATTAATTTGTTTCACAGATTCTACTAAGATTAAATAATTTTTACATTTAACCTGGACACTATACATTTGACCTTTATATATACTTTCTATTACACGACCATTGATAGTACCTTTTTGATATTCAGTAAAATATATATCCTCTGGTCGAATCATAAACTTAATTGGTGTATAAGGTTTTAAACGTTTACTAATATTCTCATCTATGTTAAATGTTTCATCAAAAAACTTAATTTTGTTATGACCGATATATGTAGCTGTAAATAAATTAGCTTTTCCAATAAAACTCGCCACTCATTCATTGCGAGGACTATCGTAAATCTTCTTAGGTGAATCAATTTGTTCTACTCGTCCTTTTGACATAACTACTACTTTGCTGGATAAAGTAAGTGCTTCCTCTTGATCGTGAGTAACCAAAATAAAAGTAATGCCTAATTCCCTATGTAAACGTTTCAATTCTAATTGCATTTGTTGACGTACTTTAGCATCTAAAGCCGATAGTGGTTCGTCCAACAATAAAATATCTGGTTCTACTACTAAAGCTCTTGCTAACGCTACTCTTTGTTGCATGCCGCCTGAAAGTTCATTGGGGTATTTATTTTCGTTGCCCGTTAATCCAACTAATTCAATAATTTCATTGGTTTTACGTTTAATCTCATCATATGTTAATTTACGACTAGTATTTTTCTTTTGAAAATTACCTTCCTCAGTCATAGGATAATTTTGCCAATAGGAAGATAACTTATCTAGTTGGTTATATTTAAAGGTTAGCTTATCGTATTTAACATCAATAGGTAATTTATATAGATATCATTTACGTAATTCTAAATATAAACGTTCTCACTTATTTAAACCATTTAAATTGTACTTAATTAAACCTTTTCTCTTTCATAGTCTTTGATTTCAAATGTACCTAAACTCACGATTTCGGTTAATCCTAGAGAGTTTTAGTTCGGCAGAAGGCGTAGTATGTTCACGTAATTTTTTTAAAAAATAATCGGACTTCATTTTAAATTGAGCATGTCGCATACTTTTAATATTGTCTACTTCTTGATAAGTTTTATATTGTGCATCTAATTTTACTAATTGACGTAAAAGTTTACCTTGCTGAATTTCAATTTTTTTAATTTCAAGAGCAGCTCTTTTAATCGCAATACGATAAACATTTTCACTTTCTTCTTTTAATTTAGGTGATATATCTTTCAATTGCTTACGCATTACTTTTAAACCATAGGCAATATTTTGCTTTACATTCATATTGGGAAATAATGCATAATCTTGAAAAACAGTGGCAGTCGGTCTTTGATTAATCGGTAATTCTTTAATATCAATATTGTCCACCAAGATGCGGCCATTAGTTGGCATATCAAATCCGGCTAACATTTTTAAAATTGTAGTTTTGCCACAACCAGATGGTCCTAATAAGGTAACAAATTCACCTTTATTAATGGAGATATTAATATCCTGTACAGCAATGTAACCATCATCATACACTTTTTTAATATCAATTAATTGAATGTAATTTTTTATTGCCATTAATTACCTATTAAAAACATATGATTGAATTGCTTTATTAACAATCGTACTAGTTTCTTCATCTAAAACATGACCCGCTGATTTACGAACTGACTCACTTGATGACTTAAACGTAATGGAATGTGATGATAAAGATAACATTGAAATATCATTCTTTTCATCACCAATGGGCATTGTTTGTTTAATATCTATGTTTAAATAATTGCATAATCTTTCCAATGCCTTACCCTTGCTTACATTTAACGGCATAATTTCAATATTATGTTTGCTACTAGAAGAAATTTCATAATCGTATTTGTATTTTTCCAATAATGCTGACATACGAGCTTTATCATTTAGAGATTCAAAATGCATAATGAATTTCATAACTTTATTTAATGGCATATTCTCATCGATTAATTTGTGTTCTCTTGGTGCTCAAAAATTTTTTAACATACCTGGATGTCTAGAAACATAATAATTGTAAATAAATTTTTTATTGATCAAATAATGAATTTGTTTTTTTTGGGTTATTAAACTATCATTATCATAATCAATAAAAGCTTCTATGGCAATTTGTTTCTCTCTCGTTTTATTATTTTCAAAATGATGAAAAATATTAATCACTTGTTTAGCTAAATCAGGTTCCATTACTTTTTCAAAAAGATATCGTTGGTTAGCCACGTCATAAATACAACCACCATTTACACAAATAGCAAAAAGATTTTTTCGATTTTTAACTTGAAAGTAATTTGCTACTATCAAAGTATCATCGATACTCCTACCAGTACACACTACAAAATATTTATGATATTTATCTACCAATTCATGCACAGTATTTTTTGTAGCTAAATCAATTTCTTTGCTACCATTTTTTAAAAGTGTGCCATCTAAATCACTTGCCACAAGTTTTATTTCATTTACTTGATTATCAAGAATATATTTATTAATAGCATGAGCCACAGCATTTTTTTTGTAATCTAAATAATAAGTCGCTTTACTTTTTAAAATATCACTTTTAGTTTTAACTGCTATTTTTAAATTAGCAACTATAAATGATGGTAAATCATTATTGGAATCGCCAATAGCAGCAATATCTTGTTGTTTAATTTTTAATTTATTGGCAACAAATTTAATACCATAACCTTTATCAATATTTTTAAAATTAATTTCAATTAATCTAGGATGAGAGTAAGAAAAAGTTAATTTATCACTATATTTTTCTTGCAAGAATTTTAAGACTTTAGATATTTTATTTTTACTAAAAGACATAATATTTATCTTATATGAAGACAAATCGTCAATACCGTCTTTTAATTTCAATAAATTAACACCTTTACCAAATCATACAATAAGGTTAACAAAACTTTTAGTTACGTATACAGCTTTACGTTCAGTTGAATATTGAGTATAGGCTCAAAGTACTAATTTATTTTTTAAAGCAAATTCTTTTAATTCTAAAGCAATTTTATGAGGAATTTTTGCATCGTTAACTTGCCCAGTTTTTATATTCTTAATATACGCACCATTAAAAGCAATAACATACTCGGATTTAGTGTTGGTATATCGTGCAACTGCAATAGCGTATTTTTCAGCAGAAACAATAGAACGACCCGTTGTAATTACTGGAATGCCGCCCTGATTTGTGTATGCTTTTAATGATTCAAAGTTGGATTTAGAAATGCGTTTAGATCTAGATAATAAGGTACCATCTAAATCGACCGCTAATAATTTATATTTAATCATTTTCAGTATGTTTTTTCATCTCCAATTTTTCTTTGAATTTTACTTTGTAAAAAGTCACCACGATTATAGTAGTAAATAATTGATTATCTATCTTAAAAAGATGATAATTCACTACTTTTTTAAAGTATTAGCACTCAAATAAATAGTGTGATAAAATTAGTGCATGAATATATCTAAAAGACAGGAAGATATTTTACGAATTATTGTCGAAGAATATGCTTACACTACTGAACCAATTTCTTCTAAAGAAATTATTCATAAATACATGTCGGATCTGTCTAGTGCCACCATTCGCAATGAAATGGCTTATTTAGAAAAAATAGGATTATTAGAAAAAACCCATACATCTTCAGGCCGCATTCCTTCAATTGATGGATACAAATACTATGAATCTAACATTTTGAAACCAAAACTCTCTACTAATATCAAAAATAGATTAGAAAAAATATTTGCTCAACGCGATATTTCAATTGATGGTGTTATTGATCAGTCTGTTTCTATCATTAATGAATCGCTTAAATTACCATCAGTTATTACTACTGAGCAAAGCAATGAATTATTAAAACGCTTTGATTTAATTCAGATTGACGAACACACTGCGCTTATTCTTTTAGTTACTTCTAGTGGAGCGATTAATAAAAATACCATTCATTTAAATGACAATAAACAATTAGACGATATTAGTGTTTGTGTTCGCATCTTCAACGATCGATTAATTGACACCACCATTAAGGATGTACCTCAAAAAATTGAATCTATCAAAGAAATTATTAGATCAGCAGTTCATGAATATGAATTTTGCATTCGCCAAATTATTGAGAAAATTTTTGACTTTAATAAAATACCAACTGAAACTAAAGTTCATGGTACTAAATGGTTAACAACTCAACCAGAATTTCAAAATATTCAACACCTTAACAAGGTGTTAGCGATGTTAGAAGATACAAATGTTTGGAAACACATTTCTTATGTTCAGCAAAAAACCGGTAAAACTCTAATTACATTTGGTAGTGAATTTGGTGCCAATGAGTTGGCTATTGCTTCTACTACTATTACTTCTAAAGGAAGTAAACATCAATTGTCTATTGTTGGGCCAACTAGGATGGATTATTCACAAATTAAAGGTTTGTTAGAATTCATTAAAACGGAAGTAGAAAAATTGAATGCAAAATAATATGTTTTTTTGAATAAAAAATAGATTTTTAGTTAAATCTATCCATAAACAATTACTTAGAACAATTCGTAAATTTCAACCAAATTATATAATTGACTCAACTTTAGACCCTCAAATTAAAATTTTGTCTTTTACTACATATTTTCTTTTCTTGCAACTTAAAATGCCTAACATTGCCTCTACTATTGATCTGCTTGAGAAAAATCAAATAATTAAAGCATATCTAGAGATAATGCAAAATGATAAAGAATTAGAAAAGACTAAATTGGTTATTGCAAAAATTAAATTATCATCTGATATCAATAACGAACAAATTTTATCGCCTCTAATCCCCATAGAATCGTTAATTAAACTAATTAATCTTCTGCTTGATAATGTAAAAATAAGTTTGTCAACCGAAAATATGATTAAAATGTTTAATTTAATCACCAAATTATTCTTAATTAATTATTACACACCACAATTCAGATTGATGGCAAGTGATAATATGTCTAATGAATATCAGCAAAATCTAGATTTTGTTTTATTGCAAACAAAATTATTAGCCGAAATTCATAGAATATTACGCATTATGATGCCTAATAATATTAATTCGCTCGTCATCTTTATTAACTACTCGTTAAAACCACTAAAAAAATAATTAACTTTGCATTAAGCGACAAGCTTCAATATCAGCATATACAGTCACATCTTTATGATACAACAAAGACGTAATCGGTCAAATAGATGAATATTTTCCTTCAAATAATTTACTAATTGGTGCTGCTTTCGTATGCCCATCAGCTAAAAGAATTATCTTCTTAACATTTAATATTGATTTAATACCCATCGTTATAATCTCTGTAGGAACATTAATTTTTTCATCAAAAAAATTCATAAGATAAGTACGCGTGTTATTTTCTAATTTACCGATATGAGTGGTTGTATTAAATTTGGTATCTGGTTCATTAAAAGCAATATACCCATTGGGACCAACAGAAAGAATTAACAAATCAATTCCGCCTAATGTTTGTATTTGTTTATCGTAAATTTTGTAATTATCAAGAGAAGGAAAGTGTGTATTTTCTAAATTGATATCAATCCTAGAAAACAAAAAATTATTCATAAAATTAGTTTTAGAATATTTTTTGTATCTTTTGTCAATATCAATATATTCATCAGTATTAAAAGAAATTACATTAGTAAAACTAATTTTATTTTTTTTAGCTTTTAATGCCATTCGCTCATATAACGGTTTAACAGTAATGCCAGCGCTAAAACCCAATACTGGTCGTTTGTTTTGATGCACAAAATCACAAACAACAGTAGATACTTTGTCCGTCATTTCCTCGCTATTAATGCAAGGAATAAATTTAATAACGTTCGTCTTACGAAAAAATGGCATAAATATAAAAGATTATTATATTATTTGTAAGTATAATCCCATCGTGAAGTTCAAGATAGTCAAATCATTATTAATATTAAACTGTGCAATTGTGGGGGGGGGTGACTCTTAGTTTATTTAGCACTTCGTGCTCTAAACCACAAACAGAGGTTGATCCAACTGATTATGTAGGTAATGCAGACGGTAGTAATTGGAAAGGTTATGTAAGTGGGACACTTACATGTACATTTGATGATGATAACGGTTCTGCAACACTTATTAATGG